>JBBRCR010000117.1:0-18724 GCA_038204695.1 Opitutales bacterium
TGGCGGCGAGCGCCAGCGAGTGGATGCTCATTTTGTAATCGTGCTTCATCCACTCGCTGGCGCTCGCAGCCACGGCGTCGCGAAGCGCTCAACTTCGGGTTTTTCCCATTCGCGTCTATTAGCGTCCATTCGCGGTTAAGAATCAGCTTGGCTCTTCTTCTTCGGCTGCGCCCGAGTCTCGCGTTCTTCCATGTCTCGCGTTCTTCATCAGGGCCCGGTTGCCAACGAAACCTGGGCGCGGAATGGTGTGATGCCGGATTGAGCACGCGCCCGAGCGCGCACGGGGTCGAAAATTCCCAGGTTCCAGATGCCCGATTTTCGATTTCAAGATTTCTGAATTCGTCGCAAAGGTGCGCGATTCGCAGAAATATCGTGACCACCCGCCACACCAGGAGATTTGCCTTCTGGTGTGGCCGGCAATGAATGCGCGTGTGCCTTCTGAATCCACATCCCGATGGTGCGTCGCCGCGGATCCCGCCAAGGGCGCGGGTGCAGGCAAATGTCGTTCCACTCCTTCGCCCCGGCCGCCTCGGGCGCGCGCCCACGGCTTTCACTTGCCCACGCTTGCGCTCGCGCTTGCCCGATTGCTCGGCGGTTTTCTGCTCGTGGCGCCGGGGCTCGCCGCCAATCGGCCGAATGTCCTGTTGATCATTTCCGACGACTTGCGGCCGCAACTCGGCGCGTATGGCGACCGGGTGGTGAAATCGCCGCATCTCGATCGGCTGGCGCAAAGTTCACTGCGCTTCGATCGCGCGTACGTCCAGCAGGCGGTCTGCTCGCCCTCGCGCAATTCATTCCTCAGCGGTCTGCGTCCGAGCACCACTGGCTTGCGCGGGTTTGGCCGGAACATCCGCAGCGCCGTACCGGACGTCGTGACGCTGCCCCAGCATTTCAAACAGCAGGGCTATCACGCGGTCGGCATGGGAAAGATTTTCCACGTGTATGCCGAGACCGGACTTGGCAGTGAAGACGACCCGCTATCGTGGAGCGTGCCGATCTGGCTGCCGACGAAGGCGCCGTGGGGACCGGAGCACGAGGGGATTCGCCAGCGGCTGATCGCGGAAGCCCGCGCGGCGGGCAGGGAATTCAAACATTCACACGAGTGGCCGCGCGGAGGCGTGCTCGAGGCGGCGGACGTACCCGACGAGGAACTGCGGGATGGCGAGACGGCCGCGCGCGCGGCGAACTTCCTGCTCGGGCGGCGCGGACGCCCGAACGAGCCGTTCTTTCTCGCGGTCGGGTTCTTCCAGCCCCACCTGCCGTTTGTCGCGCCGAAAAAATACTTCGACCTCTACGCTCCGCACCGGCTGCCGCTGCCCGACGAGGCCCCGCCGCAAGGCGCGCCCAAGGGCACCTTCAACGCGGGAATGACGGATCAGTTTTATGATTTTCCGCCGGCCGAAAAGCGCGACGCCGCGTTCAAGCGTCGCTACCTGCAGGCGTATCTCGCCTGTATCAGCTACATGGATGCCTGCGCCGGCCGGGCGCTGGACGCGCTGGATGGCGCCGGATTGCGGGACAACACGATCGTCGTGTTCCTGGGGCGACCACGGCTACTTCATGGGCGAATACGGCAGCTGGGGCCACAAGCACGCGAATTACGAGATGGCCACGCGCGCGCCCATGCTCGTCCGCGCGCCCGGCATGAAAGCCGGCGGCCAGGCAACGTCCGCGCTGGTGGAGTTCATCGATCTTTATCCGACGCTGGCCGCGCTGGCCGGATTGCCCGCGCCGGCGCGGCATGAGGGCCACTCGTTTGGGCCGCTGCTGGAACAGCCGGCGCGCCCGTGGAAGACCGCCGCTTTCAGCGAAATGCCACGGTCGCTCGGACTCGGTCGCGCGATCCGCACGGACCGGCACCGCTATATCGAATGGACCAACAAGTCCGGCGCGGTCGTGGCCCGCGAGCTTTACGATCATCGCATCGATCCGGAGGAACGCGAAAACGTTGCCGGTTCACCGGCCAATCAAATGGTGGTCGAGAATCTCGCGGACCAGCTTCACGCCGGCTGGAAGGCCGCGCTGCCACCCGCGGCGCCCCGCTGAGATTTGGGCAAAACGCCGGGGGTTGTCGTGCCTGCGCCCGCGCTCCCTCCACTCGCTGGCGCGCGCAGCCACGAAAATTTCCGCTGGCATTGCGACGCGACCCGGATGAACTGCGACCCCACCCCACCTCCCCATGTTAACGTACTCCCGGTTGCTTCTTGTGATGTCACTGCCCCTTGCATGGGCGAACGCCCAGCCACCCCCGGCGGGGCGCGGTCCGTCGGCGGCTTCGCGCGAAGCGGCCGCCCTGGCCGAGGCGTTTCGCGGCATCACCACCCACGGCAAGGTGCAGCCGGGTTTGTTTCCGCTTCGCGCCACCGGCGTGTCGACTGCGCCGGTCAAAAAGGCGGCCGACGCTTTTCTCGCGGCCCTCACCCCGGAACAGCGGGCCAAAACCAAATTCCCGGTGGACGATCCCGAGTGGCGAAAGTGGATGAACATCCATCGCTACCCGCGTCAGGGCGTCAGCTTCGAGGAGATGTCGGCGGCGCAGCGGACGGCCGCCTTCGGGCTGATGCGGGCGTCGCTCAGCGCCAAAGGGCTGAAGCTCTCGCAGGATATCATGAAGCTGAATCATACGCTCGGTGAGCTGAACAACAACAACTTCACCGAATACGGAGAGTGGCTCTATCATATCACCGTCATGGGCCAGCCTTCCGCGGACAAACCCTGGGGCTGGCAGCTCGACGGACACCACCTGATCATCAACTATTTTGTGCTGCGGGATCAGGTCGTGATGTCACCGGCGTTTTATGGCTCGGAGCCGGTGATCGCCCGCACCGGAAAATACCGGGGCGTGACCATTCTCCAGGACGAACAGGAGCGAGGCTTGAAATTTTTGCGCAACCTCACTGACGCCCAGCGGAAGCAGGCCGTGCTGGAGATTTCCAAAACCGGAAACAACAACCTGACCGAGGCGTTCAAGGACAATGTCGGGCTCGACTACGCGGGCCTGCGCGCCGGCGAACTCGCCCCGCCGCACCGCGCCGAACTCCTGGCCCTGGTCGAGTTGTTCGTCGGAAACATCGACGCCGGCCATGCGAAGGTGAAGATGGACGAGGTGCGGGCCCATCTCGAGCAAACCTGGTTTGCCTGGATCGGAGGCAACGAGCCCGATGCCGTATTCTATTACCGGATTCACAGCCCGGTCATCCTGATCGAGTTCGATCACCAGCGACCGGCGAACACCCGGCACATGGTGACGGATCCTCATCGACCGATCCGGGATCACATCCACATCGTCGTGCGCACGCCCAACGGAAACGATTATGGGAAGGATCTGTTGCGGCAGCATTACGAACAGCACCCGCACTGACCGAGGGCTTCCGGGCGGGACGCCATACTTTTATACACAAAGTCGTCCCTGAGCGGGACGCCCGTGGGACGAAGAAAATGGGCGGGACGCCCATGCCACGCCGGAGACGGCCCGCGCACCGAATTGAATCAGTCACCGGCCTCCCGCCCGATGGTTCGAGGTGGCACGGGCGTCCCGCCCGTGGGTTTGGAGTGTCACGGCGTCCCGCCCGTGTTTTCGCATGTATATCAGCACGGGCACCCCGCCCAAGTTGGAGGCGCATTACCTCGCCCGGCTCCTCAGCCCTTTCCATTCGCCTCAGCGCCTCACTCGACAACCCGCGGAAAACTGTAAATCTGCGAGGGTGAGATCTCGCTTGTGGCTGACGGCCCTCCTTCCGCTTCTCGCCGTGTGCCTGACGGCGAAGGACGAGGTCGTCTTTGCCGTGCGCCAGCCCAGGGGGCCCCACTGGTACGAGAATTTTGGCCACGCCGTCACCGACGTGAACCGCACCGCCTACGGCTCGGGCGGACGCCTCTGCAAATTGGATCTGGAAACCGGCCAGCTCACCGTGCTCGTCGACGATCCCGGCGGCGCGGTGCGCGATCCCCAGGTTCACTACGACGGAGCGAAAATCCTCTTCTCGTGGCGCCGGGCTGGCTCGCCGTATTTCCAGCTGCATGAAATCAACGCCGATGGCACCGGTCTGACTCAACTCACCCGGGACGCGTTCGACGATCTGGAACCGTCCTACCTTCCCGACGGCGGCATCGTTTTCTGTTCCAGCCGGTGCAATCGCTTCGTGCCCTGCTGGTATGTTCAGGTCGCCACGCTCTATCGTTGTGACGCGGACGGCGGAAACATCCGGCCTCTGTCCTCCAACATCGAACAGGACAACACGCCGTGGCCCCTGTCGGACGGCCGTGTGGCATATACCCGGTGGGAATACGTCGATCGCTCGCGCGAGCATTTTCACCACCTCTGGTCCATGAATCCGGATGGCACGGGCCAGATGACGCTCTTCGGCAACATGCATCCGGGCGATGTCTACCTCGATGCGAAACCCGTCCCCGGCGGCCGCGAAATCATTGTCGTCAACTCGCCCAATCACGGCCGCAAAGAGCATGAAGGCCGCATCGCCCTCGTACGCCTGGAGCTTGGCGCGGACGACGCACAGGCGCAGAAAATTTTGAACCCCGGTCTCACTTTCAGGGATCCGTATCCAATCAGTTCCGACGCTTTTCTGGTCGCGCAGGAGAATCGCCTGCTGCTCATGAACCGGGACGGCGAGACGCGGGAGCTTTTCCGCCTGGTGGGCGAACTGGCTGAAAATGGCACGTGGCTGCACGAACCGCGTCCGCTCCAAGGTCGTCCGCGAGAACCGGTGATTCCAGCGCGAAACAACCTCAGTGCTGCCGACGGGCAGATCGTGGTGTTCGACGTCTACCGCGGTCGCAACATGGGCGGCATTCCCCGAGGCACGATCAAGAAGCTCCTGATCCTGGAAAATCTGCCGAAGCCGGTAAACTACACCGGCTCGATGGATCCCATTAGCTACGGCGGATCGTATACGCTCAACCGCGTGCTCGGCACCGTGCCCGTCGAATCGGATGGCTCCGTCAACGCGCGCGTGCCGCCGCTCCGCAGCCTGCAACTGGTCGCGCTGGACGAGCAGGACCTGTCGGTCAAACGCATGCTCAGTTTTCTAACGGTAATGCCCGGAGAAGTTGCGACCTGCATCGGTTGCCACGAAACCCGCACGGAGGCGCCCCCGGCCCCGGCCACCCTGCGCGCGCTGCGGCGTCCGCCCAGCGAAATTACTCCGGTGCCGGATACGCCGGAGATTTTTGACTATCCGCGCGACATCCAGCCGATCTGGGATCGCCACTGCCTGAGTTGTCACGACGCCGGGACGTACGCCGGACGTGCCCTGCTGACGGGAGACAGCGGCCCGATGTTCACGCATAGCTATTTCACGCTGTCGGCCCGGGTGCAGGTGGCCGATGGCCGTGATCTCGCGCGCGGCAATTACGCGCCCTATACAATCGGCAGCGCCGCCAGCCCGCTTCTCAACAAACTTCAAGGTGCGCATTATGACGTGAAGCTAACGCCCTCGGAGCTGCTAAAGGTGAAGCTTTGGATTGATGCCGCCGCGACATTCCCCGGCACGTATGCAGCATTGGGCAGCGGCATGATTGGCTCCTATGCTTCGCTCCAATATGGAACGCGGCCGAAGGTTGACTATATGACCTGGCCGGCGCTGAGGGCGGCGAAGCATGTCCAAGACCGCCGCTGCGCCACATGTCACCAGGGTTCAAGAAAGCTGCCCAGTTCTCCCGCCGATGATTTGGACCTCAGGTTGCATCACCTTGCATATGATGGCGGCAAACCGCGCTTCTGGGACCCGCCGTGGATCACGACCAATCGCAACGACTCTCCTCCCGCGGGGTCCGTGGAATGGATGAAACAACACGCGGATCCGCGACTCCAGTTTTCCCGGCACATCCTGTATAATCTCTCGCATCCCGAAAAGTCGCTCCAGTTGCTCGCACCGCTGGCGAAGTCCGCGGGTGGCCACGCGCTGTGCGGAGACGTCTTCACGAGCCAGAACGAGCCCGATTATCGATGCCTGCTCGCCGGCATCGAGGAAGCCAGAACCCATCTGGAATCAATCACGCGCTTCACCATGCCGAACTTCCGCCCGGAACCGGAATATGTTCGTGAGATGAGAAGCTACGGCATTCTGGCGGAGAATCACCGGGACGGAGAACGCATCGATGTGTACGAGACGGATCGCCGCTACTGGGAATCCTTTTGGCATCGTCCTGCGGCGAAACCATAATCAACCAATCCCAGCCCACAAAAAAATACCCCAAACAACATGAAGCTCTCCTGGCTTTTCGTCATCCTTCTCCTGGTATTTGTCGCCGTGTTCAGTGTGCAGAACGCGACGCCAATCAGCGTCCGGTTTCTCGCCTGGGAGTTCGCCATCTCAGCCGCGCTCGTCATCCAGCTTGCCGCTGTCCTCGGTGCATTGGTCGGCCTCGCGGTCGGCGCGTGGTCGCGCCGGCCGGCCCGTCCCGTCAATGAGGTGCCGCCTCCCCCGGAGAGAGAGATACCGCTGCCGCCGCCGAGGGCTTTACCGCTTGGCGGTTCATCTCCGGAAAGCCGCAAACCCGACCTCGATAGTTAGTCCGCAGACGCTTGGCCTTTCGGTTCGCACGTCCTGCCGCGTTTTCTCCCTCCCGGTTGGTAGGTCTGGTCTCCTCCGTGTCCTCTGGTTCGACCTCTGTGCGCTCTGTGACCAAAGGATTGGGCGCTCAAAATCGTCGCAAACGTGGACGAACCGGATCGATATTGGCACACTTCAATCCACCGATCTCTTGGGTCACAGAGTTCACAGAGCGCCAACACTGAGTTCACCGAGAGGAAGATTTCCTTGGCAAAGCCCGCTCAATGCCTGCACGGGCATCGAATACCTTGTGGCCTCCTGCCGTCTCCGCGCCTGAGCTCTGTGTCCCTTGTGACCATGCCTTGGATTGGTGTGAGTGTGAGTGTGAGTGTGAGTGTGAGTACTTAAAATTCGGGCTGGCCCTTCCGACTGACTCGCCGTGATCCCGCCATCAACCTCAACTCCCGTCGCGTCGCACTGGCCAACACTCCGGTCGGCCGACCTTCTTTTCTATCAGGTTTTTGCCGCCACGGCAGTCCTCCGGCTCCTCTTTGCCGCCATCGTTCCGCTGACGGGCGACGAAGCCTACTTTGTCGTCTGGGGCCGCTTTCCCGATTACGGTTATTACGATCACGGCGCCATGACCGGCTGGTGGATCGGGCTCACGCTGCTCGCCGGCAACTCGGTTCTGCTGCTGCGTCTCCCTTCTGTCATTACACCGTTGCTGGTCGCGCTGCTCCTGCGAGGCGAAGTGCGTCCAGTCGATTCGGACAGGGCGAGCCTTGCCGCCACGCTCTTCCTGCTTTCCCCCCCCGTCCTCTTCAATGTCCTCATCACGCCCGACACGCCGCTGCTGCTCTTTTCGGTTCTGGCCGGTGTCTTTGCCATCCGTGCGTCGCGTCGTGATCGCATCGTCGATTGGACGCTGGCCGGGCTGTTTCTTGGTTTCGCCTTCCTCGCGAAGTACCTGGCCTTTCTGCTGGGAGTCGCCTTTGCCATCCACCTGCTGTTTTTCGGCGGGCGGCGGCGTTTCATCAGCATCCTCGCCATCCTGATGGGCGCCATCCCCGGCGTAGCCATAAACCTGATATGGAACCTCAACCACGGCTGGACAAACGTCGTGTTCAATGTGGCCACGCGCAACGCCGAGGCTCGTTTGTCACCCCACTCTCCCCTGCTTTACGTTGGGCTCGTCACGATTGTCCTGGCGGGGCCCATCGTGGGCTGCTTCCTCCTCCGTCCCAACTGCGCGGGACGCCGGTCGTGGGCCGGCACCTGGGTTGCGTTGCGCGGAACCGGCATGCTCGTTGCGCTCGTCGCGTTCGCGGTGCCCGCCGTCGTGTTCCTGGTCGTATCGCTGTGGAGACCGGTGGGACTGCATTGGTTGTTCTCGTTCTATCCCTTCTTTTTCCTCGTCCTTGCCGCCAAGTTCGATGCCGCGGCGCTTCAGCGGCAACTCCGCGCGATGATCATATATGCCAGCGCGTTTGCCGTCGTGCTGATGGTCCTCTTCGCGTCGCCGCCGGAAACGTTCCGGCGGCTCCGCGAATATAATTCCATCATCCTCGGCCGGCACCCCCGGGAGATCCTGGCGCAGCTCGCGCCGTATGCGGGCGAGTATACGCTGGTCTCGCCCAGCTATACACAGTCAGCGCAGCTCAGTTTCCACTCCGGCCGCCATGTGCCGGTGATCGGGCCGGGCTCCTTTCACGGCCGCCAGGACGACTTCATCACCAACTTTCAGGACTTCGATGGACGCAATCTCATGGTGCTTTCCGCACGGGCGCGGGATGCTGCGGCCACCCATGCTTTCTTCGAAAGCGTGGAAGCCCGCGAGGTCGAAGTCCACGGCGCGCGGATCGCGCTCGTGCTGGGCCGCGGCTTCAAGTACACGGCCTATCGTGAGGCCGTGCTTCGGCGCGTGGCCGTGGATTATTACAGCGTTCCGCGCTGGCTCGCCACGTGGTCGCAACCGGCGCCCTTTATTACGCGGTATGGTTTGAATGCCGTGACCACCCGCTGAGGTTGGGTCGAGAGAGCGGCCAGCTTGAGACAACCGCCAATGGACGCGAATAGGACGCCCAAAGCAGTGCGAGTCCCGACTGTGGCTGCGAGCGCCAGCGACTGGATTAGATCTTCCCCGTCTTCCCCGTCTTCCCCGTCTTCCATGTCTTCCACGTCTTCCACGTCTTCCACGTCTTCCCCGTCTTCCCCGTCTTCCATGTCTTCCCCGTCTTCCCAGTCTTCCCCGTCTTCCATGACACCGCCCGCCCGCAAGCTCCGATGGGGCATCCTCAGCACCGCCAAAATCGCGCGACTGAAGGTGATCCCGGCGATTCAACGTTCCGTCCATTCCGAGGTCGTGGCGCTGGCGTCCCGCTCGCTCGAACACGCCCAAGCCGTGGCGCGCGAACTCGGGATCCCGAAAGCCCATGGCTCCTATGCGGCGCTGCTCGCCGACCCGGACGTCGACATCATCTACAATCCCCTGCCGAACGATCAGCACGTCACGCTCACCCTTGCCGCCACTCGCGCCGGCAAACACGTGCTGTGCGAGAAACCAATCGGGCTCGATGCCGCCGACGCGGCCCGCCTGCGCCAGGCCCCTCGCGATCGCATCATTCTCGAAGGGTTCATGGTGAGATTTCATCCGCAATGGCTTCGCGCGCGGGAGATCGTCCGCAGTGGCGAATTGGGCGAGGTTCGCATGATCACCGGATTCTTCAGCTATCACAACGTCGACCCGGCAAATATTCGCAACGACGTGCACAAGGGCGGTGGCGCGGCGTGGGATATCGGCTGCTACCCGATCGTCGGCGCGCGTTTTTTATTCGAGGCGGAACCGCAACGCGTGGTCGCGCTGATTGACCGCGACCCGGCGTTTCGCACCGACCGGGTGACGAGCGCGCTGCTGGATTTTGGCGGCGGGCGGCGGTTGGACTTCACGGTCTCAACCCAGAGCGTGCCCTATCAATCGATCCAGGTTTTCGGCACCAGGAAGCGACTGGAAATCCTTATCCCGTTCAATGCCCCACAAGGCGGGTCGACCCGCATCGTGATCGACGACGGCTCGACGCTCGATCGCAGTGCCGCCCGCGGCGAAACGCTTGCGCCGAGCGATCAATATACCGCCCAGGCGGACGCCATGGCCGCGGCGATTCGCGGCGACGCCGCGCTGCCATATGGCGTCGAAGACGCAATTCAGAACATGCGAATTCTCGACGCGCTCATCACCTCCGAGCGAACCGCGGCGTGGGCGACGGTGAAAAACGACGGTGGGTAGACGTTCATAACGCGCAACAGAGCCTGCACGTCATCAAGCTCGACCCGTACCGCGCCGGTTTCGAAATCGGCGTCGCCGGTCCAAGCGACGTGCCTCGCGGCGCAAGCGCAGCAACGACCGGAGATCCAGCCATGAACGCGCTTCCCTCGCACCGGAGGTTTGTCCACCATGCGAACGCCGACGCGTAGCAGCGGCGACCGTGGATACCCGCCCACCTCAGGCGAACCACGCCATGCGGAAAACCCTCACCACAATGCCTTCGAAAATCAGCGTCGTTTCCATTGGCGCGAAAGTCTGCAAGCCATTCGTACTTGAAATCATGGTGTTCAGCCCCGACTCGGGCTATAAATTCAAGGTCAACGTCGAGCGGTCCTGCACGAAGGAAGCCGATCCTGTTTGGAAGCTCGTGTTCGACCTGTACCGCATGGCCGATGCGGGCGAGGCGCAACTCGTGCACGTGTCATATACCGGCGGCACGCCGGTGGAGCAAAAAGCAATCGAGCAGATGGCCGGCAGCGGCGTCAACCAGGGTCAGTCCGACGCGCTGGTGAAAAAGGTGTTTCCCGAGGCGAAAGCGCTGAAGCCCGGCAAGCCACCCACGACCGCCCAAAAGAACGCGCTTAAGAAGGCCATGGCGGAGGTCGTGACCATGGATCTGTAAACTGCGGCCTATATACATTGTCGCATTCAAATCGGGCCCGTTCGCCGACTCACGGCGGGCCCGTTGAGCAGGCTCAGGGCTGACGCGCCGGAGCTGACACCGCCACGCGTCGACTTTCATTGCACAAACATTCCACCGCATGTTGCTGGCCAACTCCCATCTGTGGTGTGACCGCCTGCGACGACGAGCAAAGGCGGCGCACTGGACATCGGGTCCGGCCGTTTTCGTCGCCATCGCCATGGCCACCTTGGTGGGCGTGGCCGCGACCGCGGCGGGAGCCGCCCCTACGCCTTCGCCCGGATCACCATTTGAGCGCCGCGTATCAGCCGTTCGGATTCAACCGGCATGGCTGGTCCACGATGACGACCCCGTGCTGTTGAAGCCGGGAGACACGCTGACCGACACGAATCTTTCCGCCGCGCTGAACGCGGTGAAGAACGCCATCAGTGCGCGCGGCGAACGGTACGGCCGCGCCCTGGGTACTTCCCTGCTCACGTTGACCTACGTCGAGCCCGAGTTCGCGCTCGGTGACCACGACGACGTCGCCGTGACGCTCCGGCCGTTTTATCTGGCGCTGCCCGTCGGCGCGATGGGCAGGCTCGCGCTCCCCTTCCCGCGCGAACTCCCGCGGGGCGATCGCCGCAACGGGCCAAACATGCTGCCCCTCGAGCTTGGCGTGAGCAGCGATCGGACGATCGGGCTCTCGGCGGACGCCGCGCTGGCTCTGAATTTTGGCGGAAACACAAAGCGGCCGGCTCCCTACACATTTCGCCTGTCGGGCCAGCAATCGCTCGAGAACTCGTATCACTCCGGCCACGCGGCGTTCCGCTCAGCGCTCACCCGCAGCAGCGGATTGACGAGGAGTATTTACGCCGCCGCCGAAGCGTCGACCGCGCTCCAACCCCTGGCCGAGAATCGCGACCGGAGAAATTCCGCCGGCATTCGCACCGGCATGACGCTGGCGCCGTGGCGGAGTTCCCGTCTGTTGCTCGATCTATCGCTGCGACGCACGGACGAACGCTTCGAAGACCGGGCTGCCAGCATGGCGAATCCACCCGCTGGCGCTGGCCGCCACACAGAGGATTCGCCCGATGAACTCGCCAGCCGTGTTCTCTTCGAGGCCATCCCGCCCACGATGCTTGGCTTTTTCCGAGCGGCCCTCTGGCACGATGTCCAGCGGTCCAACGGTGCGTCCACGCAGCGGCTGTCCGGCCGGGTAGGCTACGCGCGCGAATGGCTGCTGCGGCCGAACCAGAGCATCGGCTTCGAGGTCGTCGCGGGCTTGGGAGAATTGTGGGGCGTATCACCCGAACGGAGACGCTTCTTCGGCGGCACGGCCGGCGGCAGCTTCCTGTACGACGCCCCCGACGCGAACTCACTGCTGAAGGCCCCGAATGGGCCACTGCTGCGGAGCTTTGGCCGCGCGCAGGCCGGGCTTTTGGAGCCCTCCGGGACGACGCGAGGCGGGACGCGATTTCGCCATGCCAGCCTCAGCGTGAGCCTGCCAATCCCAGCGTGGTCCCGACCGCTGATTCCCGACGAACCGGTCGGGATTCCCGGAACCAACGGGCGCGAGTTGACCCTGAAGGACATGCTCCGAAACCAGGTCGATCGCTCCGGCCCCAACCTGCTCGCGTCCAGCCTCGCGGCCCTCGAACAACTCGACCCACCGGAAGCCCAGCGCCGGGCTCGCGAAGTATTCGGCGAGATTCAGCCCGCTGCGCATTACATCATCGATCGCGCGAATGTATTCGCGCTCAAACCACTCCTGCTGCTCGACGTCGCCACGCTCGAATCTGCCACGCAGTCCGAATCGTGGACGGCCGCCGGGGCCGGCGTCCAGCTGACGGTGGTCACGGCCCAGCTCGATGTCGGTTATATGCGAACGGTGTCGGGGGCCGCCCGGTCAAAGGACAATCTGTTTCTGCGGCTGGCTTTCGAACGACTGTTTTGATCCGGCACCCGGCGATCGACCGGCCAAAGATTCGCGTTGCCTCATGGCGGCGACCGGAAAACCTTCACCCACCCGCTGGCGCCACCGGTACCCCCTCGTCCAACATGATCGGCATTCCCATTGGCGTTTTAATCGGTCTGCTCAGCGGCGTCATCTTCATCTTTCTGGTGCGGACCGCATGGACCAGCCGCAATGACGGCAAAGCAGTGGCCAAGGTGACTCTCGAGCTGGTGGCGATTCCCACCTTCTGGTTCGGCGGCTCGTGGGCTGCTTCCACGTTTTTGAAGGATATCGATGTGGCGTCGATGCTGCCGTACTATGCCACGTCACTCGCTATAGTGTTTGGGCTGATCGCACTGCCGGTGCTGCTCAAGATTATCATGCAGATTGCCCGCGAGGTCGGGCAGCAATCGGGAGGCACGCCGTGAACGCGGACCTGGCCAATTCCGTTGTGATGGTGGTGTTCGGGATTCTCCTCGGAGTCATCCTCAGGCTTTTCAACAGCATCTCCGCCATCGACCGCTCGACCGACCCGGCGAGGAGGCCGGCGCGACGCTCACTGCGTGAACGCCTCGCCGACTCGTTCGATCGAGACAAGGTTCGCGCGGAAAACAAAGCCCTGATGAAGTCGATGCCGCGTTCCGGCTGGATGGCCATTTTCTTCATGTATGGACTTATCGCGATGCTGGTCATCGTCGTGAAAGCAAGTCCCATCACCATGCGTTGGTGGCCCTTTCTCGGCAGCCTGTTCGCCGCTTTTATCATCACCGAGCTCGTATTCAGCCGCACGGCTGCTGCCTCACGCCGCAAGCTGGAAACATCCGGGTCTGCGCCCCCTGCTGGGTCGTGAGTGCGCGCGAGCGCAGCCCCGCCCACCGATACTCAAGTTTCCAGGGATGTTCACGTGAACGCTCGTTCGCAGTGATGCCGGGCGCGAACCCGGTTGGACCTGCCGCCTTTACTCGGCACAGCGTGGCATCCAACAATTCGTCATGTCTCCTCCCAGCGATCTGTGGCGCCGCTTCGCGTCTGCCCCTCTGGTGATGTTGTTCCTGGTCGCTGCGGTCGACGCCCGAGCGGACAAGGCGGCGGTAAATCTCGGACTCCGCTGGGAATTGATGATCGACGATTTCCTCATCGACACGGTGCGTGACGCCGCCCTTGCGCTGCATGAACCGCGTCGAGCCGAAGTGGTCCTGGTCACGGACGCTCCGTGGGAGGGACCAACCAGCGCCTACTTCACGGTGCTCAAAGACGGCGAAACCATCCGGCTCTACTACCGTGGTTCTGTCGCCGGCTCGGACCATTCGATCGATCAAGTGACCTGCGTCGCCGAAAGCCGGGACGGCATTCACTTCACCCGCCCGAACCTGGGGCTAATCGAGGTCAAAGGATCAAAGGCGAACAACATCGTCTGGAAGGGCGTCGAATCGCACAACTTCGCGCCGTTTCTCGATCGAAATCCCCAGGCCCGTCCGGACGAACGTTACAAAGCACTGGGCGGAATCAAGCAGCCGGGCCAAAACTGGCATCAGGGTGCGACGCCGGGCGGTCTATATGCGTTCGCTTCGGCCGACGGTATACAGTGGCGCAAGCTGCACGACAAACCCGTGATGACGAAAGGCGCTTTCGATTCACTCAACCTCGCCTTCTGGGATCCGACGAGAAATCGGTACGCGTGCTATAGCCGAATCTTTGCCGACCGCGTGCGCGCAATACAGAGTGCAGCGTCGACGAATTTTCTCACTTGGAGCGACGGCACCGCGAACCGCTACACCGCCGGCGTCCCGCTGGAGCATTTCTATACCAGCGCCACCCTGCCATGCCCTGGGGCGGCGCATTTGCTGCTGGCGTTTCCGATGCGCTTTCTTCCGGCGCGTCACAAGGTGCCGAGCCACAAGACGCCTGGCGCGTCCGACGCCGTCTTCATGTCGAGTCGTGATGGCGTCACGTGGGACCGGCCCTTCCTGCAGGCCTGGGTGCGGCCGGGCCCGGACGAACGAAACTGGACGGACCGCAGCAACATGCCTGCGTGGGGTATCGTCGAAACGGCGGCCGGAGAGTGGTCGATGTATGTTTCCGAGCACTACCGCTGGCCCGACAATCGCGTCCGGCGCCTCGTTCTGCCACGGCACCGACTCGGCTCGCTGCGCGCGGGTGCACGAGGCGGCGAATTCACCACCCGCCCGCTCATTTCCGATGGCCGGCATCTCGTGCTGAACTACGCCACGTCCGCGGCGGGTTCCGTGCAGATCGAGGTCCATGATGAAACTGGCCGCACGCTGCCGGGATTCTCGCTTCAGGACATGGCCCCGCTTTTTGGGGACGAACTCGACGCAACGGTGCGGTGGAAGACAACCGCCACGCTGCCGACCACGAAGGGGCAACCCATTCGGCTGCGTTTCGTGCTGAAGGACGCCGACATATTCGCGCTGCGTTTCGCCAAGTGAGCGGAAACTCCCGCCGCTGTTGTTCGCGCGCCGCCTTCTCCGGGCTCATCTGGTTGAGATACCACTGGTGGTTCGAACTGTTGAGCGTCGCACACAAATGTGCGCCGGTTCATCGGCCGGTAAACCTGCTCGATGATCTTCGGGCTGACTTCGTGGCACGCCGATCGCCGGTTTTGTCATCGGCGGAACCGGAGCGAAGCGCATGCTTTCATGCCTGGCCCATGCCGTTGAGTAAGCAGCCGCCTGAGGCGGTCGGAATTGGCCAAACTCCAGACGCAGGTCAAAGACCGGCACGCCACTCCCCGGCGGCGGTGCCAACGTGCAGGATGCTATCATAGGAACTGTGAACTTTCCGGGTGGATCCTTCCATAAGGCTCGGCTGCGGCTGGTTTGGTCACCCTCGATGCGATTAAGGGACAGGCTATTCATGGCTCCGCCTCTCCTGAAAGACCGTCGATCGCCGCAGACTCATTAGCGGACCGACCTGTTTACGACCTCGCCGAGTGCGCTCGCGTCGCGATTAAGGGACAGGTCAATTTCTGATTTTCGCCGCGTCGCGGTTTAAGGGACAGGCTATTTCTGATGTCCCAATTTCCCGAAAACGGGACAGGGGGATTGGCGGCGGCCTGTTAGGGACAGGCAAATTTCGTTTTTTGGGGTCCCGGGTAAATGGAGTCTATGGCGCAGCGCAATTGCCGGGGCGCCGCCAATAAGGGACAGGCGAATTTCGTTTTTTTCGCCCAGCCAGTCGGAAGGGACACCCTGTTGCCCAAGCGGCCGGAAGGTTCGCGACGCTGAGCCGACCGCGATCCGAAACTACAAAAACCCGCTTGGCGAACTGCGCTCGGCCGCATTGCGAACACGCGCTCAGTCTTCGCGCCGCCGCTGGCGGAAACCCAAAATCTCACTTCATTCGCCGTTACACTTTCCGACCAAAACACGCCTCCCGCACCACCATCATGCGCGCTATTGTTATCGACCGCTTCGGCGGACCCGAAGTCCTGCAAATCCGAGACGTCCCGAAGCCGCAACCGGCCGCCGGCGAAGTTCTCGTTCGCGTCATTGTTTCCGGCACCAACCCGGTCGAGGCCAAGCTCCGACAAGACGCATCTTGGGCTGGGCTGAAGCCACCGCTCATCCTCGGCTACGACGTCTCCGGCGTCGTCGAACAGGTCGGACCCGGGGTAACTGACCTCGCGACCGGCGATGAGGTGTATTACACACCCGAGATCTTTGGCCATCCGCACGGCAGCTACGCCGAGTACCACATCGCCAGCGCCAAGATCGTCGCGCGTAAACCGCGAAATCTCTCGCACGAGCAGGCCGCCGCCATCCCGCTCGCCGCCGGCACCGCTTGGGAGGCCATCGTGCGCCGACTCCAGCTTCGGATCGGCGAAACAGTACTCATCCACGGCGGCGCCGGTGGCGTGGGCACGTTTGCCGTACAACTCGCCAAGTCGATGGGCGCATATGTGTTCGCAACGGCCAGCACAGCCAACGTTCCCTTTCTGCGCGAACTCGGCGCCGACCGCGGCATCGCATACGACAGCGAGGATTTCGCCGCCGTGGTCAACTCAGAGACCGGCGGCACCGGCGTGGATGCGGTTTTTGACGCCGCCGGTCACGACAACGTTGGCCGCTCCATCCCTTGCACCCGCCCGTTCGGCCGCATCGCCCACATTCTCCCGGCCGGCGGCGACATCAGCATGAGCTACCCGAAAAACATCAGCCTTCTCGGCACATTCCTCACGCGCGAGCGCCGTCGACTCGACGAAATGCGTCCCGTATTCGAACGCGGGCTCATCAAACCCATCGTCGATCAGGTTCTCCCATTGGAAGAGGTGGCGACCGCACACCAGCGGCTCGATTCGGGCCACGGCCGCGGTAAGATCGTGCTGCGCGTTGCGCGTTGAGCGACCATACGGGAACGTCCATCGCCCCGGCCGAGAAGCGAAGACTTGCACGGCGTTCGCCGAACGCGTGCAAAATCCATCCCGCGTTCTTCCTCCAACGCGTACTCGCCCCGACGTGTCACGCCAACGATTCGGGGGCAGCATCAGCTGGCGAATACGGATCGCGGCTCGACCCTCTCCCACCGGTCTCCACGCTGCCGCCCCAGCGTGTCCGCACGTGAAAGTGGCTTGGGATTCGGCTCGCGGTCGGTGCGCGCAAGCGCGACATCCAGCGTCAATTTCTCCTCGAAGCGGTGCTGCTCAGTCTGATCGGCGGGCTCGTGGGCATCGCCGGCGGTGTCGCTGTGTCGAGCGTGGTGGCGAAGCAACTCAACTGGCCGACGCTGACGCCGAGCTACGCAATCGGCGGCGCGTTTCGTTTGCCAACTCCCGCCCGACACACCGTCGCCCGCGGTTCTCCGCCCCGCCTCAGGGGAGTCGCTGCCACTGCAGGTGGAGGCCGATGGCACCGCCCGCTTCGTCGTACCGTTTCAGAAAGCGCACGAGTCACTCCATTTCACGCTCGCCGCCGGCGGGGGCAAATCGCCTGAGCGCGTGACCGTCACCCCCGAGCGCGGCGACCTCAAACTCAGTGTCGCGGGTCGGGAGGCGCTTTGGTTCCGTCTGGATCGCGACCGGCTACCGCGCACGGAGATCAAGCCGGAGATCAAGCGTGCCGGCTATATTCATCCGGTTTTCTCCCCGGCCGGACAACTCGTGACGGACGATTACCCTTCGAATCACGTGCACCACCACGGGATTTGGACACCCTGGACCAAGACCAGTTTTCAGGGCCGCTCCCCGGATTTCTGGAACATGCATCTGAAGAAGGGGGCCGAAGACCTGGTCGCGCTCGATGGCACGTGGAGTGGTGCCGTGCACGGCGGCTTCGAGGCGCGGTTGAAGATGGTCGACCTTTCGGCGCCGGCTCCTGTCACCGTGCTCAACGAGACCTGGCGGGTTACGCTCTACGACGTCGCGGCCAACTCCGCGCCCGTGCGTATGTTCGATCTCGTCGTGACGCAAATGTGCGCCACCTCGGATCCGCTGATTTTGCCCGAATACCATTACGGTGGTTTCGGTTTCCGTGGCGCCGGCGAGTGGAACGGCCCGGGCGAGGCGGCGCGATACCTCACGTCGGAGGGAATCACCGACCGTATTGCAGGAAATAATACACGGGCGCGCTGGTGCTACCTCGGCGGCCCCGGCACCGCCGGCCCGCTCGCGGGCACGGCCACCCTGGGACATCCCGACAACTTCCGCGCGCCCCAGCCAGTCCGGCTGCACCCCAACATGCCGTACTTCAGTTTTGTGCCCCAGCAACTCGGCGAGTTCCGGATCGAACCGGGCAAACCTTACGTGGCGCAGTTCCGTTTCATCGTCAGCGACGGTCCGCCGGATCGCGCGCAAATCGACGCCTACTGGAACGGCTACGCCCGGCCCGCCCGCGCGACGGTTGAATCTTTGTAGAGTCCGACTCGCCCTGCACCTCTTGCATAAACGGACGCCCCGGAGCCGCCCGTGCGCTCCGGCTCGGTCTTCCTTCGTCGCTTTGCCGTACCCATGCAGGACCTCGGCATCAACGCGCTTCGATTCTCCATCAACGCCGTGTGCAGATCATTCGTCTCTCGTGGCAGCTTCGCCGCAAGGTCGGTCCTTTCGCCCGCAGAGCGCGCATGCATCGAGGGGATCGCGTTGGCGAAACGTTCCGTCAACCGAGGGATCAGGTGATTGTGAGGGTGATCTGAAATGGCGTGAGACCCGTCACATAACTTACTTTCCGCACTTTTGAAATGCGATATCGCGCCACAGATTCAGGGTGAAATTTCGAAGGCCGAGAGTGGAATACCGAGAAGTTGAGCGATTTGGCGTTGGAGGTCGGTGAGCTGCGGCTCGAAGGTTTGGACGAGGA
>JBBRCR010000118.1:0-18544 GCA_038204695.1 Opitutales bacterium
CCTATCTCGATGAAAACAATCCCGGCACTTTCCTTGCCCCGGACTGGCGCCGACTGCCGAAGACGGTCACCTCCGGAGATCGGACCTACGACGTCGCCTGGATCGACGGCGACGCCGGCACGGCCAATTCCGGCGCCGAGCAGGAGCTGGACGCCAAGTTGCTCGTCGCGCAGAGCCATTTCTTCAAACGGCGGTTGGTCACGACGGTGGGCTATCGGGAGGATGAAGGCGACGTCACGTCCTTCGGCTATTCCATCGATCCCGTCATGAAGACCGCCCCGGATCGATCGCGATCCCGCCAAGGCCACGGTCAACCGCCTGAAGGGCATCACGCGCTCGCAGGGTGTCGCGCTGCATGTCACCGACTGGCTCTCACTCCTCGGCAACCGCTCGACCAACATCGGCCTTCCCACCTTCACGAACAAGGTGCTGCCCAACGGCACAATCCCCGATCCGACCAAAGGCGAGGGCGAGGACTACGGTTTCGCGCTGAATCTCTTCTCCAACCGGGTCTCGCTCAAGGCCGTCGCCTTCACGACCAGTCAGGTGGGGCAGACCAAGAGCGGCGGCATCAACGCGCAATACAACCTCCGCAACATCCGCATCGCCGATGCGCTCGAGAGCGTGCTGGTCGGCCCGGGAGGGCCCATCTCCGCCGGCGATTGGACGGCGATCCGGGCGGGCCTGACGCCGACCGTCAACGCCGACCTGTTCGACGAGGACTCCAAGGGCTACGAGGTGAGCGTGGTCACCAACCTCACGCCGCACTGGCGGCTGACGGCGAACTATTCCTACACCGACCGCATCCGCTCCAACATCTCCGGCGCCGATGCGATTCCGTGGTATGGCTACACCTTCGACGGCAAGCTGCTCAAGGAGGGCGTCACGCAGAACGCCAACGGCACCTTCACCGTCAATCCGTCCGCCTTCGCGCCCGGCGGAACCGTCGCCAAATGGATCGAACTGGGGAACCGCGCTCCCGCCGCCAATCTCGCGACCCTGAACACCAGCGGCAACATCACCGTGGCCGAGGAAATCCGGAACATGATCGCAGATATCAACGACGACAAACTCCAGAACGAGCAGCGCTGGGGCCTGCGTCCGCACCGGCTGAGCATGTTCACGGCCTACGATTTCACCGAGGGCCGCCTGAAGGGCTTTTCCACCGGCCTGGGCTACCGCTGGCAGATGGCCAACGTCATCGGCCGCACCGCCACTGGCTCCGAGATCCAGGGCCGCCCGATCTCCGCCGCTGATCTCATGCTTCGCTATCGGCACCCCGGGAACCGCGGGAAGCTGCGCGGCACCCTCTCGTATCAGGTGAATGTTTCCAATCTCTTCAACCAGGACGGACGGCTCCCGCAGCGCTTCTCCGCCATTCCGCCCTACGACCTTCCCGGCGGGCGTGGCGTCGCTTACAGCCGCTTCGACCTGATGGAGCCGCGCTCGATCCGTCTCACAACGACGCTCACCTACTGACGCGGACCAATCCGCTACATCATCACTTCACTGAACCATGTGTCGCCCCAAAATTTCTCCGCCGCTCCAGCGTCGTGAGTTCGTCAAGCCCCTCGCCGCCGCCGTTTCGGCCAGCGCCGGTCCTCCCTGCTCCGCGCGCAAGCCGCGCCGGCCGTGGGCAAGGTCCCGCTCGGCCTTGATGCGCACTCGTTGCGCGGAATGCGCTGGCAGGCCCGACAACTCATCGCCTACGCCGCCGAGCAGAAACTCGACGCCGTCCTGCTCAACACGCTCAAGCCCTTCGAAAGCCTCGAAGCCGCGCACCTGCGCTCGCTGCGCGAGACCGCCGCCGCGCACGGCCTCCGCCTCTACATTGGCGTGGGCAGTATCGCCGAGGGCTCGACCGTATTCTCGAAGGAGCTCGGCCGCGCCGAGGCGCTCCTCGCGAAGGGCGTGGAGATCGCGGTCGCCGTCGGCTCGCCCGTCGTGAATTGCCGCATCGGCCAGTTCGCGGATCGCTCGACGCCCGGCGGCATCGATGCGCGCATCGCGGAATTGCTCAAAGTGCTGAAGGCCGTCCGCAGTCGCGCGTCGGGCGCCGGGGTGAAATTCGCCGTCGAGAATCACGCGGGCGACCTGCGCTCGGAGGAGTTGCTCCAACTCATCCAGGCGGCCGGCACTGAAATCACCGGTGTCATGCTTGATCCCGGCAACGCCGTCTGGGCCATGGAGGACCCGATGCGCCAGATCGAACTGCTCGGCCGCCACGTGCTCTGCACCAGTGTGCGGGACTGGATGGTCTGGGAGACGCCCGAAGGCGCCACGTTCCAGTGGACCGCGATCGGCGAGGGGCAGATGAACGTATCCGACTTCGTCGGACAGATGGCAAAGCTTTGTCCGGGCGCGCCGTTGAATCTGGAAATCATCTCCAACTCCCCGCGGCCGATCCCGTTTCTCGAGCGTGATCACTGGAAGGTTTATCCGAATCTGCGCGCGGCGGGCATTGTCGATTTTCTCGCCCTCTGCCGGCGCGGCAGAGCTCTGAAGGTCGAAGCCGCGCCGGCCGGAATGAACGCGCGCGAATTCGACCAGCAGCATCAGCGGGCCGAACTCGAGCGGAGCATCGCCGCCATGCGCCGGAATGGTGCCGGGCTGAAATCAGCCTGATTTGCGCGTTCAGGCACGACCCTGGCCAGCTCACCTTTGAATCCGCTCCCGCACTCCGCTGCACGTCGCACCATGCGACTCCTCCTCCCCTATCTGGCGTGCACGGTCCTCGCCGGGCTGATGAATCATGGCACGCCGCGGGCCTATGCAGCGGCGCAGACGCGCCCGCCGAATGTGGTTTTGATCCTGGCGGATGATCTCGGCTACGGCGACCTCTCCTCGTTCGGCCAGCAGAAATACACCACGCCCGCGATCGACCAAATCGCTTCCGAGGGAGTCAAAGCCACCCACTACTATGCGCCGGTCCCTTACTGTGCGCCGTCCCGGGCTTCGTTGCTGACCGGACGATTTCCTCTGCGCCATGGGCTGGTCGCCAACCCCCACCCGGACGAGACTCCGGAGGCCAACCTACTGGGCCTCTCGGCAGACGAACTCACCCTGGGGAAAATCTATCAGCAGGCCGGCTATCGGACCGGCATCATCGGCAAATGGCACTTGGGCCACCAACCGCAGTTTCACCCCAACCGTCACGGTTTCCAGGAATACTACGGCATCCTCTACTCGAACGACATGCTGCCCGTCCGGATGATGAACGACGAAAAGGTCGTGGAGGACCCCGTCGATCAGCGGCTCATCACGACCAAATACACGGCGAAGGCGGTGGACTTCATCGGGCGGCACAAGGATCGGCCTTTTTTCCTCCACCTCGCCCACACCATGCCGCATACGCCCCTCGCGGTCTCGGAAAAATTCCACACACCCGACACCCCCGGCGATCTCTACCACGACGTGATGCGCGAACTCGACTGGTCGGTGGGCGAAGTCATGAACGCTCTCCGCGAAAACGGCCTGCTCGAGAACACGATTGTCATTTTCACGTCCGACAACGGGCCCCACTACGGCGGCGCCACCGGTGGGCTCAAGGGCAAGAAAGCCACGCCCTGGGAAGGCGGCACGCGTGTGCCGTTCATCATCCGCTATCCGGCTGCGCTCCCCCGAAACACATCTCTGGATACGCCCAGCGACCACTACCTCCGGCTCACCGGCCGATTCCATCCCACTTCAAGGCGCATGGCTACGAGGTGCTCGGCACGGGAAAAATGTTTCACGACGGCTACGTGCGTGCGGCGGACTGGACGGAATTCCGCGTGGAAAGCGGCGAATCGCTCGCTCGCAACACGCAGGAAACCGCCCTGCGCGAGCGGGGCCGGCTGCCGGCAGGCGCCTTCACCGTCGGCCGCAACGTCGTCACCCCGCTCGATGTTCCCGACTCCGCGCTGGCGGATCACCAAAACGCCACGTGGACCATCGGGCAGTTGCAGCGTCCCCGCACCGCGCCGCGCTTCCTCGCGCTCGGCCTCCGCAAGCCGCACCCATTGTTCGAGGTCCCGCGGCGCTACTTCGAGATGTATCCCCTGGAAGAAATCCGGTTGCCCAAGGTCAACGACCGCGACCGCGACGATCTGCCGCGCGGCGGCCAGCGCATGGCCGGCACCACCGAGGAGCACGACGCGATCGCGAAGGCCGGCAAGTGGCGCGAGATGGTGCAGGCCTATCTCGCCTGCATCACGTTCGCCGATGTCCAGCTCGGCCGCGTGCTCGATGCACTCGCGGCCTCGCCCGACCGCGACAACACCGTCATCGTCCTTTGGAGCGATCACGGCTGGCACCTCGGCGAGAAACAGCACTGGCATAAGTTCACGCTCTGGGAGGAATCGACCCGCGCGCCGTTGCTTTGGGTCGCGCCGGGCGTCACGCGCGCCGGTGGCGTGTGCGAGCGCCCCGTCGATTTCACGCACATCTTTCCGACCCTCTGCGATCTCGCGGGCCTGCCGCCGCCGGCGAACCTCGATGGCCGCAGCATCCGCACGCTGCTGGCCAACCCGGCCGCCGCCTGGGACACACCGGCCGTCTCGACGTTCAAGTTCAATAACCACGCCGTGCGCAGCGAACGCTGGCGCTACATCCGCTACGACGGCGACGGCGGGGAAGAACTCTACGATCACGATGCCGACCCGCTCGAATGGAAAAACCTCGCAGGCGATCCGGCCTTCGCCGCCGTGAAAACCGACCTCGCGCGCTGGTTGCCGCAGAACAACCGACGGGAGGTCGTCACCAGCAACGCAGCGGAGAAGAAGGCGAAAGCCAAAAAGAAAAGCTGAGCGCCATTCGATCGTTTCCGATACATAATCGATTTCTCCACCGCGAGCCCACGGGCGTTCTTCACCACGCAGGCTGCCTGCTTCGGCGCCCGATACTGTCGTCAACGCTCCCGCCTCCCACCTCGATCTCTTCCCGACGACTCTCGACTACCTCGGCCGCCCCGGCCACGCCGCCGATGGCCGCAACCTGCGTCCGCTGATCGAAGGCCGCGAAACCGGCGAAGACCGCATCGCCGTCTCCGAGTGGCCATTCATGCCGCTCGCCATGAGCACCGGTTTTACCGGAAGCAGCGTTGTCCCGCACGAGTTCACTGGCGTCATTATAATAGACGTGCGGACCACTCTGGGCCTTGCGCCCACCCCAGACGGAGCGCGGGAATTCATAAACGTAAGTTGCCGCCCCCGCCTTCGGCTTCTTGTAAAGATGTCGCGCGGTCATCAGCCCGGTTTGAATCGAACAGCGCGCCGGGGCGCACATGCCGGCTGCGGCGCGGGCGTTGCGGAAGGTCATGCCTTGCGCCGCCAGTTTTTCGACGTCGGGCATGTGGCGGAAGGCCATGGCGGAGCCCGGCAGCTCGGGACTCATTCGGACCGGCGTGCCGAACCACGGCATGTCGTCAATCAGGATGAGTATGATGTTGGGCGATACCGCAGGTTCTGCGGGTTTCGCGGCGCTGGCGGCCAGGTGCAGGCAGCAGCCCAATAGGAATCCGCCGGCAGGACGGCGTGGCACGATCATAGAGAGGCGAGATTTTCTCCGGCGAGGAGATACAGTTCGCGGATTTCGCCGGCCGTCAGGGCGCGATGGAACACCGCCAGTTCATCGATCCGGCCATCCCAGAATCCCGCGTTGCTGCCCGCGGTCGGTCGTCCGTCTGGGTCCAGTTTTACGCCGATGCCGAGGATTTGAGGTCCGGTGACAGCAAGGCCATCACAGGGTGCGGACGCCACTTCCGCGCCATTGCGGAAAAGTCGCAGCGTCTTCCCGTCGACCGTAAAGGCGACAAAATGCCAGCGCTGCAACGGCAGTGGCACGCCTTCCCGGGCCAAGACTTCCCCGCCCTTCGCGTCATGCACGTGCACTTCCAGGTCACCCTCATCATGCCAGAGGCCGAAGTGAAACTGTCCGCCGCGACTCACCCCAAAATCCTTCGGCCAGTGTTTGGCGATGCTCGCCCAACGCGGCCGGCTTTCAGCACGCACCCAGGCGCAGACCGTTAGCTGGGCATCCTTCGCCAGCGGAATGGGCGCGGCGGCGGCGTAAGTGCGGGCCGTCGGTCCGCCCAGGCGAAGCGCGGAACCAACCCGCCCGGCGGCGAAAGACGGCTCGAGCGCGCGGGCTGTTTCGAGATGCACGCGCACGCGGGCGGAACCGAGTGCCCCGAGCGTCAGCCCGTCGGGCGGGGGCGCCATCGGCAGGTAAATCACGGGGTTCCATGCGCGTACCTGGCGGGCAAAGGGCGAGGCCGACTCCTCGAGGGAGCGCAGAAAGAGATCCGGGTCGTATTCTATGCCGCGCGGCGCGGACGAATGAGAATCCGTGCGCGAGGCGCGATTCGTGCCGAGTCGCAGCGTATCCGGCTCACCGGGCGTCTGGACCAGAACTTCACCCTTGAACACATGGATCTCGCTGCCGCCTTCGTTCACGCTGACCCCGAATTCCGTCCCGAGATCAATCATGCTGGCACTGGGAGTATCGACCCGAAAACCCACGGCGCTCTCCGGCACGCTGGCGCTGACATCTCCGGCCAAAAGCAAGAGCCTGTTCGGGGCGGGCAGTCCGAAACGCGCGGGTGCCTTTATGACGAGGCGGGCACCAGCCCCCATTTCCAACTCGAGGATCCCGGCGCCCAGTTCATATTGCGCCACGTGCAGGCCAAGCCGATCCAGGCCGCCCGTAACCGCGGAACCGTTGGCTTTCAATTGCGCCCCGCTGCCGCGGACAATGCGGGCCACCAACTCGGTGGGCTCCTGGCCGGAATGCGCCGACCACCACACCCAAGCGGCCACGAGAGTGAGGCCAGCGGCTGCGGCGAGAGCCCAGCGCATGGCTCCGCGGCTAATTCGGCGTCCGGGCACAACCGGGTTCGGGACGGTGGCGGACACACCGCGGCCGAAGCCCGCCCCATTTTGCCGCAATTCCGTGACGATTAAGAGGAGGTCGGAAAAGGCCTCCATAGCGACGGGCGAGTCGGCCAGCAACTGGTCGAGCCGTGCGACCTGCTCGTTCGTGATGACACCCTCGCGCAGCGCGCCGGCGAGTTCATTCAGCTCGTGCAGCGTATCGTTCGCCGGGTCGCTCATGGGGTCAGTTCCCGCTGCATCGTTGCGCGCGTGCAACGCAGCAGCGCGAGATGGACGCGATTCAGGGACTTGTAAATGGCGTGGACGGTCGCACCGGTGTCGCGGGCGATTTCCGGCACGCTTTGTTCCGAGTAGTAGCGACGGCGGATGAGCTCGATTTCGCGCTCACGCAGCCGGCCGACGCAACGGCGCAGGGCCTCCATTCGTGCGGAGGAATCCCAGTCCGGACGGGCGAGTTGATCGGTCAGGGAATCGACGGTCTCGTCGCTCAACCGCGCCCGGGCACGTTTTTCGCGATCATAATAGCTCATCACCTGGAGACGGGCGATGCGCAGCGCCCAGGCGGAAAAGTTCGTCCCCGGTTCGAAATCTCCGAACCGTCGCCACATGACCCCACTCGATTCCTGGAGGATGTCATCTGCGTCCGGACCATTGGGCACCAGCGCCAGGATCAGCCCCATGATCCGCTTGTGGTTCTGCAGCAGGAGACGCGTGAACTCCCCGGCATCTTTGTCGGACTGCGGTTTGGTCATGGTGGCGGGATGCGCTTACGGCTTTGCGGCATCGGGGGGAATGCGGCCAGATGGCCGGAATTGGACAATATTTTGTCCAAAAAAAGCGGGGTGGCAGTATAACCATCGCGCAGGCACAGCTCAACGTCCGCGCCTGTTTTCCCCAGTTAACCCCGTGCCGTCAATCCTACCCCATGCGCCCCATGAACCCCAGGAACCTTACCGTCCGCCCGTTTCCCCTGGCGCGAGCGTTGCTGCTCGGCCTCCTCGCGGCGGGTTTGCCTCGCGCCGCCGTCGCCCAGGCCGTCGGCCCGGCGCCCGTGACCTCTCCGCCGGCTGCCGCGGAGATCGTGGAACTGAACCCGTTCGTGGTCGATGGGTCGCGCGACACCGGCTACGTGGCGGCCGAGACGCTTTCAGGCACCCGGCTGAAAACGGAAGTCCGGCAGATCGCGTCCCCGGTGACCATTCTCACCGAGGAATTCCTGCAGGATATCGGGGCGACGAGTTTTGCGGACATCGTCGAATTCATGCCGGGCACGGAAACGTACCGGTTCGACGACTCCGATATTCGGGGCGAGCAGGCGCACAACGGCCGGACCTTTTCCGCGCGCGGTTTCCGGGCGGACGGCCAGAGCCGCGATTTCTTCAACACGGACATCCCGCTCGACACCTACAACACCGGACCGATCTCGTTCAACCGCGGTCCTAATTCGAACCTGTTTGGCATCGGCTCAGCGGGCGGCGCCCTGACGTTTGGGTATCGGCCCGTCCGAATGGATCGGGCCACCAACGAGGTCGAGGTGAAGTTCGACTCGTTCGGCTCTCAACGCTACGTCTTCCGGCGCAATCAACCGGTCGTGCGCGACCGGCTGGCGATCGGTTTCGCCCTGCTGCACGAGCAACGCGACGGCTTCCGGCGGCCGCAATTCAGCGATCGCACCTCGGCGACCCTCAGTGCCGAGTGGCGGCCCGCCCGGTACACCACCGTCGTATTGAACCATGAACGCGGCGAACTCGAAGTCCTCCGGCCGTACCAATTTGCGACGTACGACTGGACGACCCCGTGGATTGCCGCCGGCAGTCAGCGCACCGCCCCGGTGCCCGGTTCCAGCGCCACCTTCACGCCGCCGAACTCGGCCAACATTCCCCGCGCCATCGAGTCGCTGGGTAATGCCCGGTTCATCAAGATCGTCGGCACCGATTATCCTATTTTCGAATACAACCGATCGTACGGGGTTGGCCGCCGCACGTTCGTGAACGGGGTGATCGAGCGCATCAGTGTGAGTGACAGCAGCCTGCTTCCCCTGGAGACTTACACCGCGGGATTTGGCAACACGAAGACCACCGAGTTCAACACGACGCTGGTCCGCGTCCAGCAGCGATTGCTGCCCGGGCTGCACGCCGAGTTTGCGGCGCGCGCGGAGAACACCACGGGCCGGGATCACGGTATGCTGGGAAGCAACACCCAGGCCGTCTATATCGACCCCAATCCCATTCTCGCTGACGGACAGCCCAATCCGTTCCTGGGTAAGCCCTACATTGAAAGTACGTCCAACCAGATCACGCACAGCACGTCCAAAGGTAAGGCCTGGCGCTTTTCGACGGTGTACGAGATGCCGTTGCCCGACTATCGATTGTTTGGCAAGAAGCTGGGTCGCGTCCGCATTTCGGGCTTATACACCGAGGAGGAGGGCGAAAGCCTGAGTTATCGGCTCACCCAACTGATGAGCTCCGGCGGCGAGAATCTGCGCCATCGCCTGTATCTCGGAGATCAATTTGGCTGGAACCTTCCGGGCGGATTGGATGGTGACTATACCCAGGTGAAAGGAGGAGTGGGCGTGCCCGAGGTGTCCACGATCTGGGCGGAGGGCTCCGCTGCCGGCGACCGCAATACCCGGTCGAACAAGGGCAGTGCCCTCTCCTTTGTCGGGCATGCACTGCTGTTCGAAGAGCGGCTGTCGCTCATCGCCGGTTACCGCAAGGATGACGCCACGACCAAGATCCTCGATCCGGGGTCGGAAAGCAGCAAAACCGCGAAGCATGGCTCCAAGACCTACGGTGCGGTCTTCCATGTGAACAGCTGGCTGAGCGTATTTGGGAATTATGGCGATAACTTCCAGCCGGATGGTTCCGGCCGCGTGGGCATCGATGCGAAACCGATGCCGAACAATATCGGCCGGAGCCGGGATGGCGGCGTTCGCTTTGCGCTTCTCGACCGGAAGATTTTTGCCAGCTTCACCTATTACGACACCCAACAGATCAACCAAGTCCGAAACAGCCTTGGGGACAACATGATCAACGACATCGATGATGTGTGGGACACGATCGAAAACGCGTATGCCACCTTGAGCCCGGCCGTCCTGGCGGCGGCGCGGCTGCCCGCCAGCCCGCCCACCCGTCCGACCAATGACGCCACGGCGATCTACAGCCGCAATGCGGTCGAAAACAACGGCAGTCCCGGCGCCATCTTTGGTGATACGCTTGATTCGGAGTCGAAGGGGGTGGAACTGGAGCTGACGGCGAACCCGACTCCGAACTGGCGGCTATCCTGGTCGCTGAGCCGGCATCGCTCGACGGTGTCGGCGGCGCGCAAGATGACGATCGGTTACTATGCCGAGTACCTGCCGGTCTGGCAGCAGTATGTCGACGCGGCCGGGACGATCGTGGCGCCGTCCGCGACGTATATTCAAACGGACTTCAGGGGACTGCGGCTGTCCGACATGTTGGCGGCGATTGCGAATGGATTCGATGAAACGAATGCCGAGGTTGGCGGCCAGCGTTACGGCAATCGGGAGTGGTCGTCGAATCTGGTCACGCGCTATTCCTTTCGCGAGGGGTGGCTGAAGGGATGGAATGTGGGTGGCTCCGTCCGCTGGCGCGACAAGGCGCTGGTGGGGTACGCGGTGAATCCAGTCACGGGGAATCGCAATCCCGCGCGGCCATTCTTCGATCGCGATTACTGGACAATGGACGCGTTCGTGGGCCACACGCGAAAGATCTTCCAGAACCGTGTGACGTGGGACTCGAACCTGCGGGTGCGCGATTTCAATCACTCCAAGGTGTGGACGAGCGTGGCCGCAGCGATCGACGCGGAAGGGTACACCGGCATCGCCTATCCGACCCGGCGGGTCCTCATGGCGCCCATCTCGGTTGAGCTTACCTCCTCCTTCCGGTTTTGAGTGAAATTCCTCCGCCCCTTTCGAAACCGACCCGCGTTTCCGCAGTTGAGCGGCGTGCCGTTGATGCTCGTGCAGCTCAGCCCCAGATAGCACACCGCATCAAGCGAATCCCCATTTCCCAAAATCCATCCCGCCTCACTCGATGCTAAAACCAATCGCTCCCACCGAATCACCGCCCATCCATTCAAATGAAGCATTCGAAATCCGCTCTCACGCTCGTAAAAATGTTCGCCGCGATCTGGCTCGCCGCGAGCCCCCTGTCGCTGGTTGCGGCAACCCCGCCCAATGTCCTCATGATCGCCGTCGACGATATGAACGACTGGATCGGCCCGATGGGGAATCCCCACGTGAAGACCCCCAACCTGGACCGGCTCGCCCGGCGTGGCATCACCTTCCAAAACGCCCACACCGTGGGGATTTTTTGCGCCCCGTCCCGCGCGGCAATTTTCACCGGGCGGCTGCCCTCGACGACGGGCATTTACGAGGAGACGCCGAGCTTCGTCCAACGGCCTGATCTGCGGCCCTTGCAGGTGGCGTTTCACGCAGTATGATGCGAAGACCCTGTGGCAGCCCCAAGTGAAGGAGGACGATCTCGACGATATTCCGCCCGCCCAGCGCAAGGCCCGCATGTCGCGGAAGAAAAATGTGTATGAGAAGGTGGTTGAACTCGGCATTCTGGACGAGTCGCGGCTCGCCTACATGGCGTGTATCACCTATGCTGATGCGATGATCGGGCGCGTGCTCGATGCCTTGGACCGGAGCCCCTACCGCGACAACACGGTCATCGTCCTCTGGAGTGACAACGGCTATCACCTCGGCGAGAAAGGCCAGTGGGGCAAGCACACGCTCTGGCAACGCACGACCAACGTGCCGATGCTCTGGGCCGGCCCGGGCCTGGCAAAAGGCGCCACGCTGGAAGCCAGCGCCATGCTGCTGGATATTTACCCGACGCTCGTCGAGCTCTGTGGCTTGAAGCCGGACCGGGAATTGGAGGGCCGATCCCTGGCCGCCGCCCTGAGAAATCCCGCCGCAGCCAAAGATCGTCATGTCTTCACGATCGCCGCGCCGAACGAATACTCCGTGGTGAACACGCAGTGGCGCTACATCCACTACGCCGATGGCGCCGAGGAGCTTTACGACGAAAAAAGCGATTCACCCGAGTGGACCAACCTCGCCGCCAACCCGGAGTATCGCAGCCTGATGGACCAAATGAAAGCGGCGGCTCCCGCCCACTTCGCCGCCGCGGGCAAGAAACGCGGCAAAATGACTCTGTTGACTGCAGCGATACGATCTTCGCGTTCCTCGTCTTTTTTGGGTGCACGCATGGGAAGGGGCTATTCGGCGCCGGGCAGTCGATGCGAAGGGAACCCGGCTTTTCCGGCGCAGGCCCCAGTCATCGCGACTGTCCTGCTTGATCGAGGAAGCCCCGCAAAAACTCCAGGTAGCCCCGCGAGCCGGGTTCGCTCGTGGTGCGAACGGCGCAGGAATCTTTGATGGCTTCCAGCGCGGCGATCCAATCTGCCGTCGGTAGTGGGCTCTGCTGGACCGAACCGTCGGGTTGATCGGATTCCTCCAGGATGGCGGCTCGCACCGCCCCCAATTGCTGCTGCGCTTCGGCGAGAAACCGGTCTTTGCCTGACGCGGCGGTTTCAGCGGACTTCGCCACCTTGCCTTTCGCGTCATTGACTGCGCGAACCAGCAACGAGCGAATGCTAGAGTCCGTTAACAGCAACCCTCGCGCGGTGGCGAGGCGGTCCGCTTCGTAGAGCGTTCGCTCGATCTCAAGGAGTATTCCCGAATAGCGCGGGTCACGCATCGTGTCTCGCTGGCTCATGGTTTGCTCGAAGAAAATCCGCCAGGAAAAAACGGCAACGCCACATTTGGTCGGGCGTCATTTTCGCCCTGCGGCATCTCAACGCGATAACCCAGTTCCTTGTAGCCGGCCAGGCGCCGGCGAAACATCGCGTTCGTGATCGCGTGGTTTTCATCGAAATAGTCGAAAATCATGGCTGCCCCTTTTGTCTCGTGGGTCCGATGAAGGCGCCCGGCGTATTGGATCAGCCGCCCTTTGAATGAAAGCGGCATCGACAAAACGAGCGTGTCCAACCGAGGCAGATCAAATCCCTCGCCGATCAGAGACGCCGTCGCGAAAAGCACGAACGGTCGTTCGCCATCGTAATGTTCGCCGATCTGCCGCAGCACCTCACTCCTGGCTTTCTTGCCCATCGGACCTTCCAATCGATAACACGCAATCCCTGCTGCCTGCGCAGTAAAAGTCTGCTGCAACCGGTCCAGATAGATTTTGCGGTCCGCCAGCACGAGCGGTGAACGCCCATTTGTCACGCACGACAAAAGGTCGGCGACAATTACCCTGATTCTGCCTTCATCCTGCACCAATGCCGCCCATACGACGTGGATCGGTGGTCGTGTGCCGGCGTCGGGTGGCAGGTTTACGATGGTGCGGCGGACTTTTACGGTCCGATCCTCGCCGACCCGAGCATCGACCAGCGTGTGCCGGATTGGGCCGCATTGGGCAAAAAGCAGCTTCTCCAGTTTGTCCTTTCGCACTGGAGTGGCGGTGAGTCCATAGATACGCCGGCTGGGGCACGCTTTCAGCACCGCCTCGAACGAGGTTGCGGGCACGTGATGGCACTCATCCACAATTACCAATCCGTATCCGGCCAGCGCGGTCGCAAGATCTTCGGCGCGGTTCAACGATGGCAGCATTGCAATGTCCAAATGCCGGGTGAGCCGTGGGGACCGCCCGCGCCAGATTCCGATTTCCCTTCGCTTCAAGCCAAGGAACTGCATGGCCGTCTCCCGCCACTGGTCCACCAACACCGCTCGGTGAACCAGCACCAAGGCAGACGTGCGAGCTCGTGCGATCAACGCGCACCCCATCACCGTTTTGCCCGCAGCGGGCGGAGCGCATAGCACTCCGTTGTCCTCCGTGAGCATCTTGCGGACGGCCGTCTCCTGTTCTGCGCGCAACTCACCGTGAAACTTCCACGGCACCCGCGTTCCGGCATCCCGCGCATCCTGCACCACCGTGGTTGCGCCGGCCGTCTCCAACAGAGCAAGACTCTGCTCCAGCATACCCCGCGGAAGCACGAGCCGATCGGAATGCCACTCGCCGGCGAAGAGGAATCGTGGCGTGTCAAACGTGGGAAAGCGCAATCGCAGCTTTTCGTGAAACACCGGATTGGGAAACGTCGCCAGCCGGCGCAACGCCGCCAGCACCGGCGTCGGCAGAGAGCGGGGCAGGTGAATTTGCGCATCGAGCCGCACCGTCACTTCGCCCGAGATCATTCCACTGCGAATTCGGGGCTGCGATAAATCCAGCACGATTGCATCGTTTTGCAGCGCGAAGTCATGATGGTGATCGGGTGCGTCGCCGGTTTGGGAGGGCGCCGACAGCGGTATCACAGGCGCGATTCTGGCGATTGTTCGTTCCAGACTTTCGCGGCTCAGCCGGGGGAGTCCTGCCAGATACGACCATTGATCCGCCAAAGCCTCCATGCGCGAATCGACGAAGAGTGTGTTGCCGCTTTGCCGCGGAATTTTCGCCAGAGGCAAAGCGATGAGATTTCCAAAGCCGCCGACGGGTAGCGTGTCTTGATTTGGAAACATTCGATCATACGCGCCGAGTCCCAACGTCGGTCGCAGGGCGGTGGCTTTCGCCACCAGAATCGTTCCCAACTTCCGCGCCATGGCGGCAGGCACGGGTTCGGCGTAAAAGATCCACGCATGAACGCCGTTACCCGACCGGGACCGCTCGATTGCAACCGTGATCCCGACCCGTTCTGCCGCCTCGCGATAGGCGAGCACGTTGTCTCGCCACCCCTCGCCATCGAAGTCGGCAGCGAGAAATCGGCAGGTGTCGTCGGTGCCGATGGCATAAACGCCGAGGGTTTGCTCGCCTCGCAGATGGGACTCTACCGCGCGCTCGTCGAGAGGCGGGAACTGCTGATGGATGCACTCCGAACACTTCACCTTCGGTTTCCGGCAGACTCCGCTTTGCCGATTCACATAGCTGTCGTTGTGGCAGGCCGGAGAATAACCGCTCTTACCTGTTTTGCGGTTCTCCCATCGCTTCGGATAGACCGAACGTCGCGTGCCAAACAGATCGAGAAACAGGGCGATCTTCTCCGCGGGCGTGCGCGGAATCTGGACGGTAGACACAGGCGTTGCGCCGAGGGCGAGTTGTCCGTCGGACTCCAAGGCCACGAGTTCGTCTTCCGTCTTCGCGACCTCTGTCGTGAGCGCCGCCAGTTTTTGGCGGAGATCGGCCAAGCGTTGTTGTCGCGGCGAAGCGTCCATTACCTGCGAGTCGCCCGCCGATGGGCCACGGGAGCATCCGGCACCAAGCGGGCCGGCTCATCCAGAATGTCGAGAATCGCGCGTGCACAGAAAACGCGGTCGCGTTTGCCGTCACCCACTTTGGCCAAAACGCCGCCAGCCTCCAATGCGACGATGGCACGCATCACGGTGTTGTAGGCAACACCCAACTGGCGCTCCATCTCACGCGGGGTGAGGAAGGGATTGGCGCCGATGAGGTCGATGAGTTGCAGCGGAACCTTCGAGCCGCCTCCCGCGAAGTCGTTGCGCCAGATGGCAAGCTGCCGATTGATCCGTTCCGCGCGGCTCAGGGCATCTTCCGACTGCCGGGCCACGCCATTGAGGAAGTATTCGATCCAACCTGTCCAATCGTCCCGCTCCGTGATTCCGCGCAAACCTTCGTAATAGTCATTCCTCGTCGCCTCGAAAAATGCCGACAAATAAAGGAGTGGCTCGGGCAGCACGCCGCGCGCACACAGCGAAAGGGTGATGAGCAATCGACCGACACGTCCGTTGCCATCAATGAAGGGATGGATCGCCTCGAACTGATAGTGTATCAAGGCGGCATGCACGAGCGGGGGAATCGTTTCGTCGTGCAGGAAATCCTCCCAATGACCGAGGTGTTCCAAGAGATCGCCAGGCGGGGGCGGCACGTAGGACGCATCCGTGAGCGTGCAACCTGGACGGCCGATCCAATTCTGGGTCCGGCGAAACTCTCCCGGCGTCGCATGATCACCGCGGACTCCGGTCATAAGTTTTTCATGGAGCTCGCGGACGAGGCGGAGCGAAAGCGGGAGCGTCTTCAGCCGTTTCAAGCCGTGCTCAAGTGCTATGACGTAGTTGCCCACCTCGCGCAGGTCTTCCGGGCTGCGTTCGGGAATCGCGCCAGCCTCCGCGGCCAGTAATTCGCCCAAGGTCGCCTGCGTGCCTTCTATGCGACTTGAATAAACGGCTTCTCGACGGACGAACGGTCGGATGAGCACATGGGGATTGGGGAGTCGCCGTCCCTCGCCGGCGAGGCACCCCAGCAAGCGGTCCGCCTGCGAAAGGACGCGGACCAACTGCGGCGTCCAAACAATTGCGGGCGGTAGCGGAGTGGGCTGGAAGGCGCGGCAGCCCGCCAGGGTTTTGATCCAGCGTCCCGCGGGTGCAGGCGCGGTTTTTGTTTTCATGGGTGGAAACAAGCAGGCAGCTTATTTCCATCAACGTTAAAATATGGAAATAAGTGACTTCCTTGTTTCCACCGCCCCAGGACCAGGTGCGGAGATTTTTGTTAGCTTCGGAAGCGTTCCGAAGCCAGTGCTGGCTCAGGGGTCATCAACAATCTGACAGGCGCGAGCGCACGGGCACCACGCTAACAGCCGGGCTTGGAAAGCACCAGAGTAGAGACGGTTTGAGCTTGCCCCTGCAGGCGGCGGCAGCGGCCGACGATGCATAAACGCCACTCCCGGCCAAGTCTCTTTCCTGAAAGGTCGCGCCCCGCGCGGGTGGCCGCTAACAGAGTGGCAAGGTCGCAGTTCCCGGTCAGCACGTTGCCGGCCGATTACGGATTTCGACCGTTTCCGAAAGCAAGGTTATTGAATCAGCCGTGAGGCGAATGAGGCTAATCCAAGCCCACTTTGCCGCCGGCGGCACGCGAATTAGCCTCACGGGACAAAATCGTCAAAGTGCTAATACCGTAGGTGGAAAGAACGTCAGGTGTGGTCGGGATGATATACCCGTCAGAAATACGCAGACCATTTAGTGTGATGAGCCCAAGGTTAGGGGGCAGTCGATGAGCACATAGTCGTATTCGTCGATGATCGCCTTTGTCGCCCGACGAAGAACCTCAGTGGGATTGTTCGCGAAAAATTGCCCAGTAGGCATTGAAGCAAGCCGATCCTGCACGTCGTTTAGATCGATGCTCGCAGGAAGCAGATCGACATTCCGGAGTGTCGCTTCGGTAAGCATGCATAACACCGGAGTGCGTTTCTGGTACGGTGGGCGGGACTATGGCGAAGACATCGACGAGTGCACGAGGCGCTGTTCCCTCCGGGGTTGCGCTCCTTGGGCCAGCGCCTCCAGAGGTGGCGAGCGACCCGACAATCCAACCAGCGTATTCCTGAAGCTCTCTGGCGAGCGGCGTCGGACTTGGCGGGGGTCCACGGTCTGAGTCGCACGGCGACGGTGCTGAAACTCAGTTACGTGGTCGTGCGGACGACGTGGGCCTCGTTGAGAACCTTGATCTCCATCTCCGCCTTGTAGCCCTCGGCCTCGTCGCGGTTCGGAAAGTGCTCCCGGTAGCGGACGCTGTTGATTCGACCGTCGACTTTCCACTGCCAGTACGTGTATCCGTTCGCCTTGAGCTGCACGCGCCGAACGGAAAATACACCCTCCGTTTTCTTCATCCCGCAATATAGCCCACGGAGTTGGGCAATATTCAACGTATTTCAGTTACTCTATAGGTAAACCTTGGCGTCCCCACGGGGATTCGAAACGCAGGTCTCCACTCACATGGTTCCGGCAGAATAACTTACGTTATTACAAAACGAGTTATAAAATCGGCGCCGTCGTGAAAACTCTGCGTCATTCTTACTGTCATTCTTACCATGTCCTCTGTCTGGAAGCATCCCAAAAGTCAGTTCTGGACCGCCTGTTTCACCGATGAAAATGGCCGGCAGCTCAAGCGATCCACCAAGCTGACCGACCGCGCCAAAGCCATGAGCATGGCGCAGAAATTCGAGGCCGCTTACAAGATGAAACTGACCGAGGCCCAAGCTCGGAAAGTCGTCTCCGACATCTACGAACAGATCCACGGCGAGCAGCTCTACCACTCCACCACCCGGAAGTTTTTCACGGATTGGATGGCGAACAAGAAAAGCGAAACGAGCCCCGGCACCCACAAGCGCTACCAGAACGCGGTGGACAAACTCCTCGAATTTCTCGGCGACCGGGCCGAGCGGGACATTGCCTACATTCACAAACGCGATCTCGCCGCACTACGCGACAAGACGGCGGAGGAGTTGTCGGCTTCGACCGCCAACACCGACCTGAAAATTCTGCGGGTGGCGTTTCACCAAGCCGTCATCGACGGCCTCCGGCTCGACAACCCCGGCTCGGCGGTCCGGACGCTGGAGGACCGACGCGAGGCGGACGCGCCCGAGCGCCGGCCCTTCACTGAGAAAGAACTCAAAACGCTTTTCACCGTCACGGACGGCGAATGGGAAGGACTCATTCTTGGCGGGCTCTACACCGGGCAACGGCTGGGCGACTTGGCTTCACTCATCGGCCGCAAGCTCGACCTCGACGAGCAGTTGCTCACGTTCCGTTCGCAAAAGACCGGACGCGACATGGTCATTCCCATCGCGCCACCTTTCCTTGCTTACTTGAAAAAGAATCTGCCACAAAACGCAGACGCTCCGGTTTTCCCGAAGGCGAGCGC
>JBBRCR010000119.1:0-18510 GCA_038204695.1 Opitutales bacterium
TCGCACCGGAGCGGCGGCTTTCCTGCCGCCGAAGTACGTTCGGTCGACCGGTCTCGGGCGACTGGAAAGTCGCCCTTCCGGTCAACCGCGCCCTTGGCGCGACGCCATACGCGATGGCGAAATTTGTGGGCAAAGGGCAGGCCTGGGCACCGGTTTCTCCTGCTGAGTCCGGTCCAGGCTCCGCGCGTGATCGAGGCGATCGTGCAACTTTCCATCGCGCCGCCGGTGAGCGCGGGGCGTTGAGACGCCGCTTGCCGTCGCCTGCTTGCGCCGGTCAGTGGCAACGCGAGGTCAGCCGACCGCCTGACTTTGGCGATGCGGGTAGGGGGCGACCGTATCCCCTTTCTCGTAATCGGAGAGCAGTGAGAAACGGAAGGTCGTGCCTTCGCCGGGTGTGCTATCCACGGAAATCGAACCGCCCATCAGTTCGCACAGCCGTTTCGAGATGATCAGGCCCAGCCCGGAGCCGCTGCGCCGGCGCTCGGAGGAGCTGTCCACCTGGCTGAACGGCTTGAAGAGCTTCCAGATTTTCTCCGGCGGAATGCCAATGCCCGTGTCGGCCACCGAGAAGAAGAGCCGCAACGCGCGACGCGTGTCACGCATGCTGACGGGCTCGCCCCGCATGCACGAAACATTGATCGTGATGCTGCCCTGCGGGGTAAACTTGATCGCATTGCCGATGAGATTCGTGAGGATCTGCCGCAGTCGCGCCTCGTCGCTGTTCACGATCGCGGGCACGTCTGGTGCGATCACGGCGGTGAGCCCGAGCGTGGCCGCGCGTGCCTTCGGCTGGAAGAACGCAATGACGTCCTCGACGCACTTGTGCAGTCCGAATGGCGCCGATTCGATTTCTATCTTGCCCGCCTCGATTTTGGAAAGATCGAGGATGTCCGCGATCAGTTTCTCCAGTGCCTGGCCGCTTGATTTTATGATGGCGACCTGCTCGCGCTGTTCGGGGGAGAGCGGTGAATCGGAGAGGATTTGGGCGAATCCGATGACGCCGTTGATGGGCGTCCGGATCTCGTGGCTCACGATGGCCAGGAATTCGCTCTTGGCGCGGTCCGCCGCCTCGGCCGCTTCTTTCGCGTGCAGCAGCGCCGCCTCCGCCTCGATGCGCAGCGTGATATCGTGTCCAACGGCCTGATACTCCAGCGTGTGGTTGCCCTCGTCCCGAATGGCGCGCTGCGTCCACATCATCCACCTCCGCCGGCCGTCCGGCAGATCGAGCTCGTGTTCGAAGGTGTACGGTTCGTTGCCCACGGCGGCGCCCGGGCTGAAGAGCGGGAAAATCTGCCCGACGAGCTCATTGCGCCTGCGGCCAAACGCCTGCGCATAGGCGCTGTTCACGAAGGTGAGTTTGCCGTCGGGCCGATAGCGGCAAATCAAGTCGACCTGATCTTCGACAATGCCCCGATAGCTCGCTTCGGTCTTTTGGAGCGTTTGGGCCATCCGTTCGATCTTGCGCGCCAGGCCGATGATTTCGTCGTGTTCCGATTCCTCGTCGGCCAAAGTGTCCGGCTCGTCGAGCACCACGCTCGTGCGCAGCGTCTTCAATCGCTGCATCATCGTGCGATCCCATACGTAAACGGCGAGGACGAGGAGCACGCAGCCGATGACGGAAAGACTGAGCACATACCAAACCGGGCCCAGGCGCTCCCGCAGTTCCTCGTCGTTGACGACCACCCAGACCACCGACAGGAATGCCACCACCAGGCTCACCGCCAGCGCCAGGATGAAGACGGTCTTCCGATTCGGGGTCTCTGCCATTTCGAACGTAGCAATGCCGCCCGCCTCTGGCGAAGTCTACGAAAAAACGGCTCGCGTCAGTCGTCCGGCGCGAGCTGGTGCAAGGCGGGTAACTTGCGCAAAGCCGGGAGCGCGCGCGCCACGACGCCGGTCACCAGGATCGTGCCCACACCGCCCCACACCACTGCGCCCACCGGTCCAATCATCGCCGACATCAGCCCCGCGCGCAGCGCGCCGATCTCGTTGGAAGAGCCGATGAAGATCTGGTTTACCGCGGTCACCCGGCCGCGCAATTCATCAGGCGTTAACAACTGCACCAGCGATTGCCGGATCACGACGCTGATATTATCGAACGCTCCGCTCAGGAACAGCGCCAGAAGCGAAAGCCAGAACCAGGTGGACACGCCAAACAGGAGGATCGCCGCGCCGAAGGCCGCCACCGTCCAAAGCAGGGCGCGTCCCGGTTTCATGATCGGAGGGCGGTGCGCGATCCACATGGCCATGGTGACCGCGCCGAGGGAGGGTGCCGCCCGCAGCCAGCCGAAGCCGATCGGTCCGACGTGGAGGATTTGGTCCGCATACACGGGCAGAAGCGCGGTCGCGCCGCCCAGCAGTACGGCAAACATATCGAGACTGCTCGCGCCCAGGATCACTTTTTTCCGCCAGATGAATTCCGCTCCCGCCAGCATGTCCCGCCAGGTGCGCCGGACGGCGCTGCGCGCCGGTAGTTGAAAATAGGTGACGCGGCGGAGGGCGAGCAGGAAAACGACCTCCAGCCCCGCGCCCAGCGCGTACACCGCCGGAATTCCGGCGAGGGCAATCAGGAAGCCGCCGAGCGCCGGACCGGCGACCGTGGCGATTTCAAAGGTGCTTGTGTTCCAGGTGATCGCGTTGCCCAGCGTGGCGTTGGGCACGAGGAGCGGAGTGATGCTCGAGCGGGCCGGCCAGATCAGGATGCGTACCGTGGCGTGCAGCAACAGCAACGCGAAGAGCAGCGGCAGCGCGGGCTGGCTGAAGTGCAGCGCCTCCGTTCCGGTATGCTGCTCGAAAATGCCCGCGAACTGTCGGAGCGCTTCGTTGGCCCATCGCAACGGCACGAGGTCCGGCACGAACGCGTGCCAGAACGACAGTGATGCGAGCGCGACGTTCACGACTCCGAGCACGGCCGTTCCCGCTCCAATCAAACGCCGCCGGTCGTGGCGATCGGCGAGGGCGCCCGCGGGCAGCGAGAGCACCAGCAGGGGCAGCACGTTGGCGAGTCCGACGAGGCCCAGGGCGGTCGACGAGTGCGTCCATTCGTAAACCTGCCAGATCGCAACGGCGGTGACGGCCTGGCGCCCGATGAGGGCGAAAAAGCTGCCGAGCAAATAGTCGCGAAAATTCCGGATGCGAAGCGCCGCGTAGGGATCGTGAGCGGGCGGGAGGGCGGGCATGCGTGCGCCGGAAGGACGCAAAATTTTCACCCGCTGGCAAGGAGCGGAAGAAACGCGTCATGTGGGCATGCCGCAGAAAACGTGGGTCAGCGCGGCGGGAATAGCTTTGAACCGATGCCGGGCCTTGGTAACACCGCGGGTCCCGGCATGTTTTTCTTCGACTTGCGATGTTTCAATTTCGGCGACGCGGTGGGCCGGCTGCGCCTGGCCGGACCTGAACAACCCGCGACCAATTGCGGGAACTCCGCTCGGGTGACATGAGTTCTCCCTTGCGCCTCGTCTTTCTCGGATCGGATCCGATTGCACGGCCGCTGCTCGAGTGGATGGCAGGCGAGGGAAGTGCCATCGCGCAGGTAATCGGTGTTTTCACGCAGCCGGATCGACCCACCGGCCGCGGCCAAAAAGTGCAGGCCAATGCGATCAAGCAGTGGGCACGGCAACGCGCGTTGCCCGTCCACCAGCCGGAAAAGCTCACGGCGGACGTGCGCACCGCGCTCGCGGAAATGGCGGCCGATGTGGCCCTCGTGATGGCTTACGGCCAAATCTTGCGGGACGAGTTTATCGCCACGCCGCGGCTGGGGACGTTGAACCTCCACACGTCGCTGCTGCCGAAATACCGAGGAGCGTCCCCGATCCAAACCGCGGTCGCGGCGGGTGAGCGCGAGACCGGCATTACGCTGATGCGGATCGTGCGGAAGCTCGATGCGGGTCCGATCGCCGACCTGGCGCGGGTTTCAATTCAACAACTGGATACGGCGCTGGACGTGGAGCGGAAACTCGCCGCCGCCGCGGTGCCGCTGCTGGCTCGCGCGCTGCCGCGGCTGGCCGGTGGCACGCTGGCGTTCACGCCGCAGGACGAGAGCGCGGCGACCTATTGCCGAAAGCTCGAAAAGGGTGACGGTGCATTGGATTTTACCGCTCCCGCGGCGGTCCTGGCCGCGCACGTGAATGGTCTCTTTCCGTGGCCGGGCTGCACCGTCGAGATGGGCGGCCTCACTCTGAAAATCGGGCTGGCTGATGTTGCGAGCGCGGCTTCGCCCGAAGGGTTGGTGTCTCCTGGCACCGGACCCGGAACCGTGGTCGGATGCGATGCGCAAGGCGTGCTCGTGGCGACGGGTGCTGGGTTTCTTCGAATGCGGCAGCTCCAGCGGCCGGGGGCGAAGATGCTGCCGGCTTCGGAGTTTTTGCGCGGATTTCCGCTGCCGGCTGGAACCGTGTTTCCTTCGCGTTCGATGCCCGCGCTGGTGAGTGTGCGTTGAGCCGAGGCAGCGGGAGCCAGCGAGTGGATGCCTGCTCGTGGCTGCGAGCTTTTAGCACGTGGAGTGGGTCGACCGGCCGTGGCTGCGAGCGCCAGCGAGTGGAGTTCGAGCGAGTGAGGCACCGGGCACCCTCCCGGCTCCCGGCGACGTGACCTGCGCCCTACCGGCGACCCGTCGTCGCCGGCTTGCTCGAGCGGAGCTTGTCCCCCGCCTCGGAAGGCATGTCGATTTTGCTGACCGGCACGTAGGTGAGGACAACGATCCTTTGCTCACTGATCGGCACCTGCACGCGCGAACGTGTCACCGCCCTCGTCGCCTCGATTTTTATCTCGTAATCGCGAATGATGCCGCTGCGCAGGTTCATCGTGATGGTGACCAGCGTGGGCGGTTGGGAAGCGTCCTCCGTCGAGTTGCCTGAGCCCGGTGTCCGGAGCTGAGCCGTGACGGTGTACGAGTCGCCGGTGGCGGCGAACGGTCCGTTCACCTTGAGCAATGGCGTGAGTTCCTGATCGGGCCGGCGGAGGTCGGGCCGGTCGGCGCGCCGCAGCCACACGGCGCGCGGCGTCAGTGTCTTCGCGCTCAACCGCTCGTCGGCCTGCGCCGTCAAGATTTCGCGTTCCGTCATCCAGCCTTCCGGCGTATCCGTGATGCTCGACCCGTCGGCGAGGATGATCGTGTCGAGCCGCAGCCCGTCGGCCCATTCGCGCCGAATCAACATGTCGCCATTGCGGTCGATGCTGCCTTTGACGTTTGGCGAGGTGTTCTGCTGCACCGTGGTGACGGTGCCGCGGCGGGTTTCGAACTGTTGGGCGACGGGCCCGGGATCGCCGTTGATCATTTCCCAGGAATAACTTTTCTGATCGCGAAGATATTCCAGCGCACTCGCGAGCGGCCCCGGCGGAGCCGCGCGGCCCAGTGCGAGCGAAGCAAAACCGATGAGCAGAATGCGAAGTTGCACGGCAGGAATTGGACGCGGAGCGAGGAGACCTGTTTAACGTCGTCGCCGTTAGTACAACGTCAATTCCGCAGGCGCATTCGTCGCGTCGCACATGTCGCTTGTTTTCACGGACGCTTTCCGCAAGCTGCCCCTCCATGTGGAAAAGTCTGCTGCTCGGTGGCGCCGTGGTGGCCACCGCCTCTGCGCAACCGGGGCCCTCCCCGGTGGAAATCGCGAATTTGCGAGAGGATGTCCGCGGCCTGGTGCAGCGTGTCGGCGAGCTGTCATTGCGGGTGGAACAACTGGAACGTGACAATGCCGAGCTGCGCCAGCGGCTGGCCGGCGCGGACAAGTCGTATGCGTCGCTCGCGCAGTTGAACGATGCGATTTCGGATCTGAAGAGCGGCATTCGCGCGGCGGCCGCGGCGGCGAAAAGCGAGACGCTGCAGCAGGTGGGCGCGCAGATGGAAAAGCTCGCGAAGCAGACGAATGCGGCGCTCGACTCGCTCGCCAAAGCCCAGGCCACGCGCCCAACGGTGCAGACGAGCTTCGGCGAAGAATATCCGAAGGAAGGAATGAGTTATACTGTGCAGAAGGGTGATAGCATTGCGTCGATCGCCAAAAAGACCGGGGCGAAACAGCAGGACATCATCAACGCCAACAAGCTTTCCGATCCGTCGCGCATTGTGGTTGGCCAGACCCTCTTCGTTCCGGGCGGCAAATAACATGTCGGCAGCACCCAAATCTCGTCTCGGTCGTGGTCTTGGCGGCTTGATCGCCGCCGCCAAACCCGCTCACGCGCCCGTTGATCATGCTTCCACGAACGCGCATGCGGTTCATCCGGCGGTCGCGCCCGTGGCCGCACCGGTGTCCGGAATGCCCGGCTATCAGGAAATCGCGGTGGATCTGGTCGAGCCGAGCCCGTATCAGGCGCGGCGCGAAATTCCGGTGGAGCAGCTGGGTGAACTGGCGGAGAGCATCCGTTCCGAAGGGTTGCTGCAGCCGGTGGTGGTGCGCAAGACGGGCGACAAATTTCAGCTCGTGGCCGGAGAGCGGCGCTGGCGCGCGTTCAAGCTGCTGAAAATCAAGTCGATTCCGGCGCGGATTGTGGAGGCGAGCAACGCCTCGTCCGCGGCTCTCGGGCTGATCGAAAATCTCCAGCGTGAAGGGCTCAACCCGATCGAGGAGGCGCACGGTTACGCCAGCTTGATCCGCGATTTCGATTTGACGCAGGAGAGCGCGGCGGAGCGCGTCGGCAAGGGACGGGCGACGGTGGCCAATGCCCTGCGGCTGCTTTCGCTCGACGCCGAGTTACAGGCGTTCGTGGCCAAGAATCTTCTTTCCGTCGGCCACGCAAAGGTACTGTTGGGCATCGAGGATTCCGCCCAGCGGTCGCTGTTGGCCCGGCGAATTATCGAGGAAGGGTTGAGCGTCCGAGCCACGGAGAAATATGCGCAAAATGCGAAAACGACAGGCTCCGCGCCGGGACCGCGGCCGCCCAAGGCGGGGTTGTCGGCCAAGGATTCCGCGACGGTCGCGGGAATCGAACAGAAGCTGACCTCGCATCTGGGAGCACGAGTCGCGATCCTGCACACGCCGAAAAAGGGCCGCATTGTCATCGAGTATCGAGGGAACGAGGACCTGCAGCGGGTGCTGGAGAAACTTGGCGTGGAAGCGTAGATCGGATCTCAGGCGACTGGGGTGGGGTGGACCGTTGCAGCGGAGCGTTGCGGTCGAACAATAGTCACGGATTTCAGAGGGTGTTCGCTGGTGGGGGGCGCGGCGCGGTAACGAGGCGAACCCGGCGGCTGACTGCGACCTGCGCGACGCGGTGGCGGCGCCCGGAAAAGGGGTTTTACACCGTCATTGACAAGCGCCGCGCGCGGCTGCACTTGTGACCCTTTCTCCATGAGCTTTCTCTCGGTATTCATCTGGATCCTCACCTTCGTGCTGATCCTGGTTTCCTTTTTCCTCATCATGGTCGTGTTGATGCAGAAGTCGAAAGACGGCGGTATCGGCGCGGCTCTAGGCGGGGGTGCGGCTGAAGCGGCGTTTGGGGCCGAGACGGCCAACGTGCTCACGCGGGCGACCAAGTATTCCGCGATCATTTTCTTTACGCTGGCGTTCGCACTTTATCTGGGACGCATCTACGAGCGCAAACAAGGCCGCTCGGGTGGTCCCGCCTTGCCGAACATTGCCGCACCTGCAGCCATGACCCCGGCCGTTCCCGCCGCGGCGGACAGCAGCGCTGCGGCTGTCACGGCGCCCGTGCCCCCCCCGGCGAATGCCGCTCCGGCCAGCGTTCCCGCTCCCGAGCCGAAAAAGGACTGAGAGTCGATGCGGTCGGCAGGAAAATTCGCGCCCGCCTTTTTTCGGCGGGCGTTTTTCGCTTTGGCGATCAGCGCCGGCGCGAGTGCAATTGCGGGTCAGCCGGCAAAAGCACCCGATTTGGCTCAGGTCGGTCTGCCGGATGCAGCCGAGGCAGCGCGGATCCTGGAGCAATTCCGCCAGGCCGGAATTCCCGGTGACTTTTACCTCGAGTTTCAACTCGTGGCGATGCCGCGCCGCGGCGCAACCCAGACATTCGACGGGCGGCTGTGGGGGACGCGCAACGAGCAGGGAGCGCTCACGCGAGTTGAACTCGCGGATGCCAAGGGCCGGCCACACCGCCTTGTGATTCAAAACGGGGAGCGGGCCGCCGTCTGGCGACTCCATGATGGAAACGTGTCGCGGCTGGACGGTACGGCGCTGTTCGCGCCGCTCATTCCTGGAGTGGAAATCTCCGCTTTCGATCTTCAGATGCCGTATCTTTACTGGCCTGGCGCCAAGGTGCAGGCCATTCGCCGCGTGCTTGGACGGCCGGCGCACGCCTTTGTGTTTCGCGCGCCCCCGGCGGTTGCGCAACAGGGCAGGATTGCCACCGTGCGTGCGTATCTGGATACTCAATTCAACGCGATGACCCAAACCGAACTGCTCGACGCGATGGGCCGCGTGGTGAAGACGTTCTCTCTCGTCAGCCTGAAGACGGTCGACAAACAGCCACTGCCGAAGTCGGTTGATTTTCGCAATGACGTGTCGCGCGACAAAACGAGAATGAACCTCACCGCGGTGGCGCTGCGGCTGGAATTGAATCCGGCTCGGTTTGCGCCCGAAGCGCTGCGCGATGAACTTCGGCCGCCGACGCAGGGCGTCATCAGGATCGACTAATGCCAGATTCATTCTCACCCAAGGCGGTCGTGTTCGATCTCGATGGCACGCTGCTCGACAGTCTGGCGCTCGTCCTGCGGTCAATCGCTCACGCGATTGAGCCTTACGCTCCACCCACCGAGGATATCTTCGCGCGGCTGGGCGGCCCGCCGGAGCGCTTTCTTTGTTCGCTGGTGCCCGACCCAAGCCATGTGGCGCCGGCGGTACGGCGGATGGAGGCGTTTCACCGCGCAAATGGCCACCTGATCCAGCCGTTTGCCGGAGCGGAAGCGCTGCTGAGCGAACTCCAGGCGCGCGGTGTTGCCATGGGCATCTGGACCGGTCGCGATCGGGAGTCCGCCGATCACCTGCTCCGCGAGCACCGGCTCGCGCGTTTCTTCGGCGCCATCGTTTGCGGTGACGATCTGCCCACGCACAAACCGGATGGCGACGGGCTGCGCGAAGTGCTTCGCCGGGTCTGCACCAGCGCGGTGGATACACTGTTGGTGGGCGATGCCGATGTCGACGTGCTCGGTGGCGTCGCGTGTGGTGTAAGGACATTGCTGATTCGCCATGCGCGGCGGATCGAGCCGGGCATTATCCAGCAGGCGTGGCGCACCGCCCGTTCACCGGAGGAGGCGTTTGCCACCGTGCGGGCATGCGCGTGCCCGTGTATCCGGAATTCCCTGCCGCGGGAGTGAAACCACGTGCGCCGGCGCGCAAATTTTCTCTCAGGTTCGCGGAATCGAGAAGTTCCTGAAAATTTTCATTGCCGCGGAGCCATTGCCGGTGCTGCTATGCAGTGCGTTAGTTCAGCCCCCCATCTTGTATGGCCAAATCATCCCGTAACGCGTCTGCTCCGCTCACGTTTGACCTCCCTGAGTCGCTCATCGAAAGAATCGAGTCCTGCCGCCGCGGGCACGGATTCAAAACCGCAAGTGAAGTTGTGCGCACCGCCATTGCGGGCTACGATTTCGAAACCTGCGAACCGAGCCGCGATCCGCACCGTCAAATATCCGTGCGCATAACTCCCGATCAGCGATCGACGCTGAAACGGTATTCACGACAGAAGGACGCCAGTGTGGGCGAACTTCTCCGGCTCGCGCTCGAGAAGCTGCCCACCAAGCCAGCGAAGAATAAGAAGTAGTCTCGCGCCTGCGCGCGATGGCCAACGGCGGTCCACCCACCGCCGTTTTTCTTTTCATCCAGCAGGTCCAGTGATGTCTGCCCCGGTGGCGTGCGCGCCCTCCCGGCTTGATTTCCGAAGCAGTATCATCGTCCACCGCTGAACCGCGGCCAGACCGCAGTTCGCGGGTTTCACCATGGCCGCCATTGCGGCGCCACGGGGTGGTGCGGGAATCCGGCGCCCACCCGCCACGATTTTCGTTTCACGTCATGACGAAACGGCCCGCGGTGGGGCTTGCCTTTCCGGAATGGCGACCCTTTGGTCTGGCTATCTGTCCATGAGCCAAACTCCAGCGCCACTATCGACTTGGGCCCGCAATGTATCGCCGTCTCCGACGCTCGCCGTTGACGCCAAAGCCAAGGCCCTGCAGGCAGCCGGTGAAGACGTCTGTGGATTCGCCGCCGGCGAACCCGACTTCGACACCCCCGAGCACATCAAGGAGGCTTGCATCGCCGCCCTGCGCGCGGGCAAGACGAAATACGCCCCCACGCCCGGCATCGAGCCGCTGCGCGCGGCCATCGCCGAGCGCTATGGGGCGGAGTATGGTTTGAAGGTGGCGACCGGCCAGGTCGTCGTCAGCCCGGGCGGCAAGTATTCGTGCTATCTCGCGGTGGTGTCGACCTGTTCGCCCGGCGATGAAGTCATCATCCCGGCCCCGTTCTGGGTCAGCTATCCCGAAATGGTGAAGCTCGCCGGCGCGACGCCCAAGCTGGTGTCGACCGACGACTCGACCGGCTTCAAGCTCACTCCCCAGCAGCTCCGCTCCGCCATCACGCCGAAGACGCGGATGCTGATCGTGAACTCCCCGTCCAATCCCACGGGCGCCGTTTACACGCGGAGCGAACTCGAGGCCCTCATCGCCGTCGCCGTCGAACACAACCTCTACATCCTGTCGGACGAGATGTATGAACATCTCATGTACGACGGCATGACGCCGACGTGCGTGGCGACGTTCAGCCGCGAAGTGGAGGCCCGGACAATTGTCGTGGCCGGTTTTTCCAAGACGTACTCGATGACCGGGTGGCGGCTGGGCACACTCGTGGCGCCACCGCCGATCGCGAAAGCCTGCGCCGAACTGCAGAGTCAGATGTCGTCGAACGCGACCACGTTTGCGCAATATGGCGCGCTCGCGGCATTGAAGGAAAAGGAGAAGACCGCCGCCGCGCTCAAGACCATGCTGTCGGCCTTTGATCGCCGCCGGAAATTCCTGCATGCGGAGCTGAACAAGATTCCGGGCGTGACATGCCTGCTCGCGCAGGGTGCGTTTTATCTGTTCCCGAACATCGCCAGCTTCGGAGTGAAGGATCAGGATTTCTGCACCCGGTTGCTGGATACGGAAAAAGTCGCGGCCGTCCCGGGCAGCGCTTTCGGGGCGGAAGGGTATTTGCGGCTCAGCTACGCCACCAGTGACGAAGTGATCCAAAAGGGCGTGACGCGGCTCGCGAAGTTCTGCGCGAATTTGAAAAAGTGACGGGGAGTTGAACCGCGAATGGAGGCGAATAGACGCTAATGTCGGAATCGGGGCTGCCCCCGTTTTTCATTCGCGCCCAGTCGCACGGCCGATTGTTCCCGCCGGCGCATCGAGGCGGCGAGCTGAGCAGTTGCTCGCCATCAGATCCTCGTGGCTGCGAGCGCCAGCGAGTGGACTCACGACCACGTGTTGGCGTTCGCGGCAATGAGTTGAGCAGCCGGATCGACGTGCTCACGCGGGAGGAAACCCGCGCCCTGATCAACCAATGGACCGAGGATGACGACGCCGGCCGCTTTGTCGTGAGCGCCTTCATCACGGCGAATCAGGGACGGCACATGTCCCATGACGCAGCCGAGGGGACGGTGAATCGTGATCCGCTCCGCAAATGAACCGCGGGCGGGGTATTGCTCAATCACGTCGGCGCAGACCACGTCGAGATCGATGGGCGCAATTTCGATTTTGCACCGGGTGGTCCGGGTGTACGCGAGCACATCCTGCGTGAGGTTGTCCATCCGTTGCGCGGCCCGCGCAATTTTTTCCAAGTATCGCGGCGGCGTTCATTTGTTCTGCAGGTAACCTTGTTGGGCGAAACGAAAGACCGGTGAATCCACCCGCGCGGCGCGCATCGTTGCGTCCATCGCGCGAACGCGATCGGCATGCTGCGCCGCCACGTTTTTCGTTTCCTGCGGATCACTCGCGACGTTGTACAGTTCCAGCGGCCCATCGGGTTTTGCCAGCACGTCGTAACGCACGACTTTCCAATCACCCTGTCGCAACGCCAGCCGGCCGCCGCCCTCGTGGAATTCCCAGTAGAGGTAGTCGTGGGACCGCTGTGGTCCGCGACCGGTGAGCGTCGGAGCAAACGAAATGCCGTCGATGCCCTTGGGCCGCGGCAGTTGCGCCATGTCCGCCAGCGTCGGCAGCACGTCCCAGAAAGCGGATACATGCGACGTCTCGCTGCCCGGCGGCACGACGCCGGGCCACCAGGCAATCAGAGGAACCCGGATGCCGCCTTCGTAGAGATCGCGTTTCGTGCCGCGCAGGCCGCCACTGCTGCCGAAGTATTCCGGATCCGCGCCGCCTTCAAGATGGGGACCGTTGTCGGACGTGAAAATGATGAGCGTGTTTTCCGCAAGCCCGAGCGCGCGCACCATGGCCACGATTTCGCCCACCTGGTCATCGAGAACATTCACCATCGCGGCGAAGGCCGCCCGCGGTTCCGCCTGGGACGCATACGGCCCGTTGCGAAAGGTTGGCCCGGAGTCGACGCCCACGTAGGGAGTTTCCCGGCCATATTTGCCGCGGTGGCGCGCGAGGTATTTTTCAGGCGCCACGAGCTCCGCGTGCGGCATGATCGAGGTGACGAAGCAGAAAAACGGCCGGTCGCGGTTTTGCTCGATGAACGCGAGCGCCTTTTGATGAATGAGTCCGGGGGCATACGTGTTTTTCAACGCGCCGGCATTACCTTCCAAAATCACCTTTCGGGTGTCGTCCCAAAGGTGATACGGATAGTAGTGATGGCCGAGTCGCTGGCAGTTGTAGCCGAAGAAGCGATCGAAACCCTGTTTCAGCGGTTCCCCCTCGGAGCCGGGGAAACCGAGGCCCCATTTCCCGAAAAGTCCGCTGACGTAGCCGGCGGGCTTTAGGATTTTGGGCAGCGTGAGCGTGTTCTGCGGCAGCGGATGCTGTCCTTCGGGCTGAATCTCGAGATTGCCTCGGACCGGCGTATGGCCGGTGTGGAGACCGGTGAGCAGGCTGGAGCGGGAAGGTGCGCACACCGTACTGCCGCTGTAATGCTGGCGAAACCTCATGCCCTCGGCCGCCAGCCGATCGATGTGCGGCGTCTTGAAATGCTTCTGGCCGTAACAACTCAGGTCGCCGTATCCGAGATCATCCGCGAGGATGAAAATGATATTGGGCGGGCGCGGCGTCGCCGGTTGCGCGAAGAGGGCGGCCGCGAAGAAGAGGAAAAGGACGGCAGGGAATCGTCGCATGGCGGACCTTCAGGCGAACGTGCGCCGCTCGCAAGCGCGAGTTCCGCGGTGGCCGCCCAATCCGGACGGAAAAGAATTCCGTGCTGGGACGAGCGAGCGCGGCTTACGCAAACAGATCCATCACCGCCTTGCCCTTGCCGTCGTTGGTGACGTAAAACGGCCGCTTTTCCACTTCGTAATGGTGATCCGCCGGAATGCCCATGGCCCGGTATATCGTCGCGTGGAGGTCAGTGATGCTGACCGGGTCCTGGATCGTCCGGCAGGGGCGTTCGTCGGCGGTGACGCCGTGCACATGACCGCGCTTCATGCCGCCGCCGAAGAGCAGCACGCTGCCCGCCGCCGTGAAATGCCGGTGCATCCCGTAGTGTTTCGGCTCGTTGATCACCTCGGGGACCTCCACCTGGTCCTTCACGCTCTTTTCCGGTTTGCCCTCCACCATCATGTCGCGGCTGAACTCGCTCGCCAGCACGATGAGGGTGCGGTCGAGCAGGCCACGTTCTTCCAGATCGCGCACGAGCTGTGCAATCGGGGCGTCAATTCCCTGCTTCATTCCGACGAGCCGCGAGTGACCGTTCTCGTGGGTGTCCCAATTGAGGAACGGAATGTATTCCGTCGTGACCTCGATGTAGCGCGCGCCCACTTCACACAGCCTCCGGGCGAGCAGGCAGCCGAGACCGAAGCGCCCCACCATGCCCTCCTCGTACTTGCCGCCAAAGCGATCCCGCGGCGCGTCGAAGCGCATGCCGCGCTCGTATCCAGGAAAGTATTTCCGCGCGCGCTCGATCGGCTCGAGCGCGAGGTCGAACGCTTTGGCCGCCGGCGAGCTCAGCAGCCGGTGCGCGTTGTCCATCGCGCGCAGCAACGATTCCCGCTGGTAACCGCTGCCGTCGCGACCGATCGGACTGGCCTCGAGCAGTTGCCGGTAAACCTTGTTGCGGTCGGCGAAACGGCCCGCGCTCATGCCGGCGGGCGGCCGCACCGCGTCGGCGGCCTGCTCGGGAAACGCCACGTTGAAAGGACCGTATTCGCTGCCGAGAAAACCCGCGGTGGTGAACGCCTTCAACTCCTCGCCCTCGCCCAGATCGAAGCGCTGGCCGATGTTGATGAACGCCGGCACGGCTGGATCGAGCGGCCCCAGCGTGCGCGCAATCCACGCGCCGAGGTGCGGCGCCGCCACCGTCTGCGGCGGCACGTAGCCCGTGTGCCAGTTGAACTGGTGCCGCGAATGCAGAATGAACCCGAGGTCCGCCGCCTGCATGCCGCGAATCAGCGTGCCGCGATCCATGACTTGCCCCATGCTCTCGAGGCCCTCGGAAAACCGGACGCCATCGACGCTCGTGGGGATCGACGGGAAGGTGCTGAGCACATCGTTCGGATTCATGCCCGGCGTGAACGCCGTGTAGCGTTTGGGATCAAACGTCTCGGTGTGGGCCATGCCGCCGGCCATCCAGAGCACGATTACGCGGTCCGCTGTCGGCGCGATTTTCTCCGACGGTTCCCTGGCGGACAACGACCGCGGCGCCCCCCCGGCCAGCGCAGTGAGCGTGGCGGCGGACGCCGTTTTCAGAAATTCACGACGCGACCACCGCTCGGGGTTGGTGCGGCGGTGCGCCGCCTGGGCGATGAAGTGATTCAGGTTCACAGAGTGATCAGTGGATGAGTTGAAATTCCGGCAGCATGACGAGGATCCACAGGAGGTCCTCGAGGCCGTCCTTCGTCGGTGACGGGCCGACCAGGTTAGTGGCCAGACCCAGCTCAGCGGCGGTTGGCCTCCGGCTCACCGTCTTCAGATAAAGAGACTCCACGATTTCGCGACTGTCGGGCCGGTTGGCCGACAGCGTTTTTTCCGCGACGCGCTCGAGCTGTGATGCCAGGGTGGCGCCATTGGTGAGTTCCAGCGCCTGGAGCGTTGTGGCGGTCGTCTGGCGGACGGTGACGACTTGCTCACGATTCGGCCGGCCGAGCGCCACCATCAGCGGATCCGCGGCGACCAGCGACGCGCGATAAACGGGCGCCGTGTCTTTTCCGGCGGCCGCCACATCGAGGAAATGCCGGCCGACTTTCCATGGCGCCAGTTCGATGCCGCCGAGTTCGACCGCCGCGCCTTCCGCCTGGCCGCCGCCGGACACGCTCCAGCTCTGATCGGAAACAAAATCGAGCACGGCTTCTCCCGAACGGACCCGCGCATAGACGAGCAGGCCCGCGGGCGAATCGGGATCCGGCCGTGCGTCCGTTTTCACGGATACGAGCCGCCCTTCATCAGGCGCCAGGTTCGCCGCGGTGATTTCGATGGCATTGCTGCCCGCGCGCAGCTGCGCCGTGACCTCGAGCCAGTCGGTGCCGGTGCCATTGCGCTTGGGCGAAGCCCCCGCGGCTTTGCCGTTGATCCGGATCGTGTAATTGTCATCGGCGCTGATGGCGATGTGCGCTTCGTCCGGTGCCGCAGGCAGCGTGATCATGCGGCGAAAGACGAAGCTCCCGGGCGGCGCCTTCTCGTGGGCGCCGGGAGTGGCCCAGATCCATTTGGGCTGAAGCGGCAGCGGCTGCTTCGGCGCGCTCAGGGCGGCGAGCCGGTTCATTTTTGCGTCGGACTTCGGATGCGTCAGTCCACCGACGGCCAGGATGGCGTCGGAGAATTGTTCGGCGCTCATCCGCCGCACGGCCGGTCCGCGGAACACGTAATGTTCCTCGGTCTCGCCCACGCTCACCGAGGGCAGCTGATACGCACGTGACGTGAGGATGCGCGCCATCGTGTGCTTCAAATTGTACCCGTGGGTGACGAGATCTTCCGCCAGCCAGTCGAGCACCTCGGGTGACCAGGCGGGTTTGTCCATCTCGTCAACGGGCTCGACCAGCCCATAGCCGATGAAGCGCTGCCAGAGCCGGTTGACAATCGTGCGCGGCAGCCGGCCATTTTTCCGTCCCGTGATCACTTCGGCGAGCTGCTGCCGGCGCGTGGCGCGACTGGCGTTGCTGTCGATGCCGCCGAGTTCGTCGTAAAGGAACTTCACCCGGGCGATGTGGCCCGTGGGCTTGTCGCACTCGGCGATCTCGAGCGGACCGTCGGCGTAGATGCTCGCGAGCCCGTAGGAATCGTCGAGCGTGTATTCGTTGATGAAGCTGTCGTGACACGACGCGCACTTGAGGTTCACGCCGAGGAACACCTGCGCGATCCCCTGCGCCGCCTGCATCGGTGGTACCATGCTCGCGTTCACCGCGCCGCGCCAGATGATCCCATTCGTGAATCCGTCGGCGTTTGCCCCCGGATCGATCAGCTCCGCCACGAAACGATCGTAGGGCAGGTTGCGCGCCAGTGCTGCGTAGAGCCAGCCGGTGATCGCCTTGCGTCCACCGTCCGTATACCCGGGGCCCTTGTAGTCATTTCGCAAAAGGTCATTCCAAAAAGTCAGCCAGTGCTCGGCGTAAGGCTGGTTTTGAGCAAGCAGCCGCTCCACCAGCCGCGCGCGCTTGTCCGGCGCGCGGTCGGCGATGAATGCTTCGAGCTCATCCGGCGATGGCAGGAGTCCGATCGTGTCGAGCCACACCCGCCGGGCGTAGATTCGATCGTCAACCGGTTCGCCCCGGCTGATTTTTTCGCGCGCGAGATACGCGTCGACGAAGTGATCGAGCGGGTTTTCCAGACGTGACGACAGCGGCGCCAATACGGCGAGCTCCCGCGGATGCAGATTGGCCGGCTCGTGTTTGAAAAACGTAATGGCTTCGGGCCACGGCAGGCCCTGGTCGATCCAGGCGCGAAACACCGCGACCTGCTCGCGCGTCAGCTTCTTGCCCTTCTTTGGCATGACTGTCTCGGGATCCAGTCCCGAGATCATCTCGACGACGACGCTCTCCACGCTGCGGCCGGACACCGCGACGACACCCGAATCGCCGCCCTCGAGAAAGTCGGTGCGGGTTTCAAGGCTGAAACCGCCCTTGGCCTTGCCCCGGGCGTGGCATTGGACGCAGCTGGCTTCGAAGATCGGCTGGATGTCGGATGCGAAATCGATCTGCTGCCGAGCCGGCGCGGGCAATTGGGCAATCGATTCAGGTGACAGCTTCGCCCAGGCCGAGCCGCTGCGGACGAGGCCAAGCGCAATGGACGTAAACAGATTTCGGGCGACGGCAAATTTCATGCGACCGTGGTGGGGCCAACGGGAGGTGGGTGGAACAAGAAGTGCCATCCCGTGCCTTCCTGCAAGGCCGCAAGTTGCCGCCAGCGGCGCCGATGGTTTGCGCGGTGCGGGACGCGGTCTCTATGCGGACGTGGGCCGCATGATTCGGGGGACTCCGGACGACCTCCTAACTCGTGGAGTTGGTCCGATCGGGTTCAGCCCCGAAGGGGCGAAATATCACAGCCCAGGGCGAAACCCTGGGGAGTGGAATCGAAAATACACCAAAGCCCTGAAGGGGCGACCCAACGTTATGTTACGCCCCTTCAGGGCTTGGATGTATGGAAAAACAGAATACCCAGGGCGTTGCCCTGGGCTGTTATCTCACGCCCCGTTCGGGCTCATTCCAGTTCCACGAACAAACATATGACCCGCGTCAGGTCAGGAGCTCTGAGCCAGCTCTGAGACTCCGGACCAGGCCATCGGTGGTTCCTCCCTTTCGCACGTGATGCTCTCCTGCGCGAGCGACTGAGGCCTGGAAACTTGCACCGTCACATCGAACTGCCCGTAGCCGGTCGTGTCTTTGGGCGTAAGCCGTTCCATGAACCCGCACGAAGAGTTTGGCGAAATCCTCCGACGCCTCGCACCGCTTCCGGCGTCCGAACAGGCGGAGGTTCTGCTGGAGTATTTTGCGCGCTCGATTCAGTCGATGGATACGCGTTCGCTCATCGAGTTTCGCCGGTTCTGTTCGGCGCAGAGCGAGGAAACGGAAGCGGAGGTGACGCTGCTCGAGATTATCGATGGCCAACTCATGCTGCGGGAGATCGCGGCCCTTCTGTCGGAATAATGGCTTCGCTTTTCGGAGCTTTGGACGACGCTTCTCCTTCGCCTACTTCGGCTGCAACTCGCGATTGAAGAAGTCGATGACCCGCATTTGCTGCCGCAGCCGCACCAGAGGGTTCGTCACCATATGGGTTCCGAGCATCGGCAATAACTCGAAAGGCTTGCCCGCGAGGTACAGCTTGTCCGCCAGTTGCAACGTGTGCTGAAAGTAAACGTTGTCGTCGGTCACACCGTGGATGAGCAGAAGTGGCCGGACCAGTTCCGCCGCGTACGTGGTGACATTGCTGATACGATACGCGTCGGGCTCGGTTTGCGGCAATCCGAGGTACCGCTCGGTGTAGTGCGT
>JBBRCR010000120.1:0-18327 GCA_038204695.1 Opitutales bacterium
TGGGCGGGACGCCCATGCCACTTCAGAACTCCGCCACCGACAACTCGGAGAGCTGTGTGGCGCAGCAGCCGCCACACGACTCGGGTTGAACAACTCGGAGATGCGCCCACCGCCGTTTTGAACGCTACCGGCTCGAATACGGACCGTGCACGGAGCGGACGCGCAACGACTCGTCGGCGTCCGTCAGCACGATCACGTCATAGGAACCGCCACCCGGGGCGACGCGGACGACCACATGCCCCTGGCGCGTGGCGATCGTCTTGAGGTCTTCGACGTGCTTTCGGCCCACGTCTTCACCGAACACCCGCACGACGTGTTCGTCCCGACCTGCCCACTCGCCGTTTGTCCCGGCCTCGCGCGATGTGGAATCCGCGATCGCGCCCACGACCGCCACACCCACCGATTTTCTGCACATCATTGCTTGGTCCTTCCCTTTCGTCGGCGCCGGCGCGCCACGGTTCGCCACAGGGTGGATCGCCGGCCGAGCGCAGCGCTGATCCATTGGGGCTGGCCGGGAGCGCAGCTGACGGTTCCCAACGTGCACGCCAAACCGGGTTCGGCGATGCGGATGCTCGGGCTCGAAACACCGTTGGTCTGGGCCCAGCAGGGAGCCAGTCTCATTGTGCAGATGCCGGCGAACCAGCCGGGGCGGCACGCCGTTGCCATCGCGATTCAAACCGAGTAGCCCTGCCCTTTGCCCACAAATTCGCCATCGCGTATGGCGTCGCGCCAAGGGCGCGGTTGACCGGAAGGGCGACTTTCCAGTCGCCCTAGACCGGTCGATCGAACGTACTTCGGCGGCAGGAAAGCCGCCGCTCCGGCGCGAATGCCGACGTGCTTGGCAAGAATTGTGGGCCAAGCGCAGGACTAGCCGGCGGGAGCGGCTTTCCCCGTTCCCCCCAGCCCATCGCAATCGTGAATACCACCCGCTTCCTTCGCTGCACCCCCGTCCTGATCGCGCTTTTCTCCGCGCAGCCTTCCCGCGCCGCAACCCTTTTGACCAGCGACAACCGGCTTGAACAGGCGCTCCAACGCTACCCGCATATTTCACCCTTCAATCAACCGATCTCTTGGGTCACAGCGTTCACAGAGCTCAGACACAGAGTTCACCGAGAGGGGGAGGATGAAGACATGGGAGACGGGGAAGATGGGGAAGAGAATAAGACGCGGAAGATTCCGAAGTCTTCCGAGTCTCGCGTTCTTCCATGTCTCGCGTTCTTCAATTACCTGCACGGCATCAAATACCTTGTGGCCTCCAGCCGTCTCCGTGTTTGAGCTCTGTGTCCTCTGTGACCATGCCTTGGATTGGTTTGTGGGTGAAAACTTCGAGCGAAGATGAAACAAAAAAAAGAAAGCCGCCATCCCATGAAACGAATTTTCTCCCTCCTGGCGACCCTGGGTGTGCTGGCGGGCAACTGCTCCGCCGCGCCCAATCTGATCATCATTCTCGCCGATGATATGGGGTACGGTGATCTGGGGTGCTATGGCCATCCCACGATCGCCACGCCACATCTCGACCGCATGGCCGCGGGGGGAATGAAGTTCACCCAGTTCTACGTCGCGGCCTCGGTTTGCACGCCGAGCCGCGCGGCGCTCCTCACGGGGCGTTACCCGATTCGCAGCGGCATGACGCGCGTGCTTATTCCCAAGTCCCCGGGTGGCCTGCCGGGCAGCGAGATCACGCTGGCGGAGGCGTTGCGCACCGCCGGCTATGCCACCGCCTGCGTGGGCAAATGGCACCTCGGCAGCCAGCGCGCATACCTGCCGCTCAACCACGGGTTCGATTCGTATTTCGGGATCCCTTACTCGAACGACATGAGCCCCTGGGCGCAGCCGGGCAATCCGACCTTCACCGGTGATCCGCCGCACCCGCTGATGCGCAACTTCGAGGTGACGAATCAAGACGAACCTGATCAGAGCCAGTTGACGCGGTGGTATACCGGGGAGTCGCTCAAATTCATCCGCGAACAGGCCGCGAAGAAAAAGCCGTTCTTCCTCTATCTTGCGCACACGTTTCCTCACGTGCCGCTGGCGGCGAGCGATCCGTTCAAGGGCAGGAGTCGGCGCGGGCTTTACGGCGACACCGTCGAGGAGTTGGACGCGTCGTGTGGTGAGATTTTCGCGACGCTCAAGCAACTCGAACTCGACCGTGACACGCTGGTCGTCTTCACGTCCGACAACGGCCCGTGGCTCGGAAAGCGGGAGGATGGCGGCTCGCCCGGACCATTCACCGAGGGAAAAGTAAGCACGTGGGAAGGCGGCTTCCGCGCGCCGGCGATTGTCCGCTGGCCGGGGAAAATCCCCGCCGGGGCAACGACGCACGCTTTCGCCACCGCGATGGACCTGTTCCCCACCTTTGTCGCACTGGCCGGTGGCAAACTGCCCGCCGATCGCGAGCTGGACGGAGCGGATCTCGCACCGGTGCTTTTCAAAAACGAAGCGGGCCGCGAGCCGCTGTTATATTACCACTTCAACGAAGAAGTCTGGGCGGTGCGCAAGGGCCCGTGGAAGCTCCACCTCAAGACGGTCCAGCCGGCCGCGAGCGCCAAGTGGGGCGACTGGCCCGTGACCGAACACCGTCCGCCCTTGCTCTTCAACGTCGAGTCCGACCCCGCCGAGAAGTTCGACCTGGCGGCGGCCCATCCCGAAATCGTGGCCGAACTTCAAGGACTGATCGAGCGGCACAATACCGCGATGAAACCGGGCGTAGTGCAGAAATGATCCACGCATCGTGAACGCATTCGCACGGGGTTGCTCTTGCGAGAGCGGTGTGAGTCCAAGCATGCAGCGTTCGATTCAATGAAAAACCAGGCGCCTAAAGATTCGGCGATGCTGCAACGTTCGATGCCTCCAAGTCGCGCCAGGGCGCGCGCCACCGCCTCGGCTTTGTTCCTCGGCCTTTCCTTCTGCGCGCCGCGGGGTACCGCACGGCCGCGATCGGCAAGCTTCATTATTATCCGCCCACGCCGGAGGAACTCGGCCTCGCGGAAAACTCCATCGTCGTCTTCAGCTCCGACCACGGCGACGCGCTGTTCGAACACGGCATCATGGGAAAAAATTGTTTCTTCGATTCAGCCGTGCGCGTGCCGCTCATGGTCGCGTGGCCCGGCCGGGTGAAACCGGCCCGTCATGACGAACTGATCGAGAGTGTCGATTTGCTGCCCACGCTTTTCGAGCTCATCGCTCTGCCGGAGCCGCGCTCCTGCCAGAGACGCAGCTTCGCGCCGTTGATCATGGACCGGGACCGCGCGTACGTTCCGCACGACGTGGTGTTCAGCGAAAACATCATTCCGGAAGTCATCACCGGTGGAAACCTGGAACTGCCGTTCGAGAAGAATCGCGGCGTGGATGGCGTTCGCCATCCGGACGCCAAGATGGTCCGCACCGCGCGATGGAAATTCAACTATTACCCCGAGGGCTACGCCGGGCTTTTTGATCTGCAGACGGATCCCGGCGAATACGTGAACCTCGCGGGCAAACCCGAGCTGCGTCCGATTGAAGCGGAGATGAAGGATCGTTTGCTCCACTGGTTGGTGACCGCCGACGAACCCGACCAGATCGCCCCGCGCTGGCTCCGGCATGAGCCGAAGAGGCACTTTCTAAGCCTCCCGGCTGCCTTCCCTCGAACGAGGCGAGCGTGCCCGCACGCCCGCGGCAATTCGCGGGCTCACGCGGCGGACGATGCCAGGTTGCAGGGGCGGACCGGGCGAGGCCTGCGCCAAGCGTGGCGGCAGCCCGTCAACGCCAGCGCGGGCGCCGTCGTCGCCGTCCAAGTCAGTCCATACCCTGCCGGGCATGCGCATGCGGATCGCCATCATCGAGATTCAGCGTCTCCGGCCAGCTCAACTCGACGCCGCGCGCCTCGAGCCGCCCTTGAAATGCCCTGGTTTTCTCCGCGCTGGCGTGCACCGCCCGAGGAGTCAGCTCGTGCTCGAGACAGTGGGCGCATAAGGCCCCCGCCGCCTCGCCGATATTCCACTCCACCGGATGCAGCCGGTAGCAGCCGTTCGTGATGTGCGTGGTCCCGATATTCTTCGCCGCCGGCAGCACGTTTTCCATGCGCACCGGAATCAACGCGCCGAGCGGAATCCGAAAGGGAAGCGACGGCACGTCGACGTAGTTGTCACCGCCCGTCGAGGGGTGCAGGTCGATCCGATAGTAGCCAATGCCCACCGAATCCTCGTAGCGCTCGGCCAGGGTCTCACCCGGGCGGTACGTGGCCGACACCTCACGTTCGCCAATCGTCTTTACTGCCCGGATACGTCGCGCCTCGCGAATGTACGGCGCCTGCGCCAGACCGTCCTCCGTGCCCAGGAGGTCGCCCCGCAGCCGCAACCCCGGCCAGCCAATGCCACCATCCGGACGCGGCGCCTCGGTCTGCAACCAGTGGACCATCGAAAGGCTGAGTTGCTTCGCATCCGCGATGCGGGCCGCGCGCGTGGTGTCGTCGCACGTCAACAGGTCGCCCTCCAGATAATCGATCATCGGCCAGTTCACCAAACAGACGTCGCTGGCATAGGCCCCGGGCTGAAACTGCGCGCGGTCAATGATCCGCCGAAACGCCCACAGCCCGGAGAACAACCCCGGTTTCTCACGGTGGGGATCGAAGTTGTAACGCATCGGCTGCATCGTGCGCGGATTCAGTCCCGCCCATCCCAGCAGCGGTCCGGGCCACGGCGGCGAAAGCCGCGGCACATAGCTCCGCCAGAAGTCATAACGCTCCGGCCGCGGAATCACGTGGTTTTCTCCCGCCCGCTCCTCCAGCCCAAAACACACGGAAAACGCCTGCACGTTTCCCGGCGCCGCCTGGGCCGGCGCGCCCGGCTCCCCGGTGTCCGGGCGCCCTTCGGCTCCCGTGACATGTTCCACGCCCGCGAGCGGCAGCAGGTCGCCGTTCTCGGTCGCATCCAGAAAATACCGCGCGCGCAGTTCCGTCCCGGTGCCCCGGCGCAAGTCACGCATCACCACTGAATGGATACGGTCGGTCCCGTCCGCCCGCACGGCCACCGGCCGGTGCCGGCGGAGGATGCCGATGCGTCCGCTCGAGAGGTGCGGCGCGAGCATCGCTTCGAGCACGGCCAGTGCGACCCGCGGCTCGTGGCACAGCGGCGACACCCAGCCATTGCCGGGATTCAGGCGCGGATTGGCGCGGACTTCCGGAAGCAGCGGGTAATGGTTTCGATAATACGCCCGCACGAGTTCGCGGTAACGGCGGTACGCGCGCGTGCAGCCGAATTTTTCAATCCAGCCGTGCTCGTCCGGCGGCACGGCCTGCGACGTCAGCTGACCGCCGATCCAGCGCATTTCCTCGGTCAGGCACACGGTCCGGCCCGCCTCGGCGAGCGCCAGCGCCGCCGCACAGCCGCCCACCCCGCCACCGATTACCGCCACGTCAAACTGCCAGGTGTTCATATAGGTCAATAAAAACAGCCCCACCCGACTCCGCGATCTCTCGGTGCCAAGCGGGGCGTCTCAGCACGGTGGAGCACAACGCATCGAAGGTGGATGCCAATCGCGACGTGCTGGTACCTTCTGGAAACCGTCCGCCCATCGGTCGTCGTAGCTGCGCCAGCGAGCGGATGGTGTCGTCCTAGTCTTCCACGTCTTCCACGTCTTCCATGTCTTCCACGTCTTCCATGTCTTCCATGTCTTCCCCGTCTTCCCAGTCTTCTGCGTGCACTTCAACGTCCCGCCTCCGCCAACCGGTCCGTCCCGGCAAGTTTGAAGCGTGCGCTCACGACCGAGTTTTTCTCCGGGCCCTCGCGATACTTGATATACGTCGTCGCCACGAACGTGCCATCGGGCAGCAACTCGAGGCCGGGGTAGCCGTTGTCGCCCCCCTTTATAGCTGTGCAAAAGCTTGATTCGATACTGTCCGTCGCGCCCGCTCGGAATGTCGTCGTACTTTCCCACCCAGGCGATGAAGTGCGTCGAGGTCGGGCTGCCGTAGGCGCCGCCCGTGTCGCGCATGCAGACGACCAGCCGCCCATCCGGCGCATAACGCGCCACATGGCGATCGCCATAGAGGCCGGGCGGCAGCGGTTTCGACGCCGACCACGTGCGCCCTTCGTCGTCACTCGTCATATACAAGGCGATGCGTTTCTCGTTTTCGCGGATGAGGCACAGCAGCTGTTGTCCATTCGGCGAACGCACCACCCACGGTTCACATGGCTTCAAGCCCGGCAGGTCGAGGATCACCCGCCACGGCGACGACCACGTGAGCCCGCCGTCGACCGAGAGGCTTTGGGCGAGCACGTTGGAGCGGGCTTCCTTCTTCTCATTGGGCCGGCGAATGTTCGTTAACCCGAGCAGTTTTTTTCCACCCTCGATTGGCACGATGGTGCAGAAGGGCATCACGCATTCCAGCCCGTTGCTCGCCATCGGTGTCCACGTCCGGCCATCGTCCAGCGAGTGCGACTCGTGCATCTTCCCATCGGGTCCCTGGCCGGCAAAGACCACCAGCCGCGCGGCCCCGCGCGGGTCCGCCAGCCGGTAAATCGTCGGGCAGTTCCGGGTCGTCCTCCAGTTCTCCGGCACAGGCAGCAAATCGGACCACGTCTGGCCGCCGTCGACGCTGCGCTTCAACGGTCCGCACGGCCCGCCGTGGTTGTAGGTCCATACACAATACATCGTCTTCCCGTCCGGCAGCAGCACCGTGGTGGGGTGCCCCTGGTAAAGTTCCGGCGTGCCCTGCGCCACGATGACGTGACGCGCCGCATCGCGCGACACATCGATCGTCGGCGGAAACTTGGCCCGCGGCGCTTTGGCGGCTGACACGGGCGCGGCCGGATCGGCGGCAACAGCGGGGAAGGCCACCGCCAGCACACCAACGACGCAGAGCAGAACACGGGGGAAAATTGACATTATGAAGTGGCGCCAAAAACGGCCCCCGTCAGCTCGATACAAGCCCGGGTTACTGGTTCCCACAGGGGTCCCGTCCGAAGTCTGGAAATTTGGATCTCCGCTAAATCCATCGCAGCCGCTACATTGACGTCTACCCGGGCCTGAAAACTCAGCACTTCGGATTATCAGCAAGCTGGATATTGATGACTTTGATTTCCTTGGCGGCGTGATCTGCCCACCACATGACGGCGTAACGCCCAACGATTTTAACTTCGCGACTACGCCCGTCTGGATCGACTTCTTTGAAATCACCGGCCGTAAACGGACGTGTGCCGAGCGAACGGATCAACTCCATGATCATCGGCCGATCGCTCCCCGATTTCGGCGCCAGCGGTACCAACGAATCGTGAATGAAAACCTGGTAACGCACACGCGGCGCTCAACGCGCATCGAGGCGTTCTTCGAACTCCTCCGGCGTCAGCCAGCGAGCCCGATCGTTTTCATTCATCCGGTCCTGCGTTGCCGCGCGATAGGCCGGGTCGCGCGAGTTGCGCAATGAAATCAGAAACGCCGCGAGTTCACCCTGCTTTTCGTGGCTCAGCGCTGCCGCTTGTTGTTTCAATTCATCGACGCTCATCATGAAGGAAGCTGATCTTGTTTCGCTCCGTTGCAAGTCGCGTTCCGGCCCCAAAGTTGCCCTCAACGACTGGCGAGCCAATGGCCTCCGCCGTTTGCGCCGCCTTCGCTTCCAGCAGCGAAAACTCCGCCAGCGCGGCGTGGATCGTCGGACCCGTCAGCGCGACCAACTTGAAGAATCGTCCCCGTACCGGCCTTTCGAATACGACCGTCTTCAATGCCTTCGTCTCCTCGAATTTCCCTCGCGCCACCGGTTCGCCCCACGATTTGCCATCATCGCTCGCGTGGAATGCGTAAGTCCAAATCGTGCCGTTGCGATTTCCGTCCTGGCGCGGCAGCGCCGTGAATCCGCGGATGGTTCGCGGAGCCTTGCATTCGATTCGCAGGTGATGCGGAAAATCGGTCGCGGCGCGCCCCCATGCCGTGTGCCAGAGGGTCGCCGAATCGCCGTCCATCGCGTTCTCCGCGCCCATGTCGTCCTGCTGGCTGTCGGCTTCCACACTCACAATCCCCAGTTTCTGGAACGGCGAAGGCGGGCCGATCAACCCGCGCGCTTGTTCGACGGAGATGCCGACGGCAGGATTGAAGCGATAGCCCGACATATACCGCAGCAGACTGTGGCGGAACTGCCGGCGCACGGGATCGCCATCCAGGCCGTGCTCCAAATCGATGCTGCACACCACGAGTTTGCCGGTCCCCACTTTCGCCTCGAAAACCAGCCCCAGCTTTCGATTCGTCGTCCAGTCATCGATGACCTGCACCGTGGGCCGCAGCGCCGGCGGCATCTCATCCATAATCATCGCACCCGCCTGGCTCACGAGGTGCCACCACTGCCAGTTGCTGTGAAAGTCGGTGGGGAAATCGGAGAACAGCGCATGCTTCGGTTCGCACAGAATCCCGAGCGTGTGCGGCGCCTGACGACCCGTCCAGGCGGTGTTCCAGAAGATGCTCGAGAATCCGAGCGCGATCTTCCCGAGCTGCCGGTCCGGCGCCACCCGCCGTGGCGGAATCATCCACAGCACCTTGCCCCCGCGCTTCAGGGTCGTCACCGCGTCATCCGTCAACTCGTCAACCGCGCTGATGCCGGACGGCACCGCCACGTCCGTGTGTGGCGGATACACCCATATGTCCCAGTCGTTTTCGCAGGTCGTGTGCACAATGCCCGCGACCAGTTTGTACCTCGCAGGCGCCGGCAGCGATTTGCCGTCCACCCTCACGTCGCCCACCGAAATTCCGTTGTCGACGGGGAGGGTCCGCGCCGGCAGTTCGCCCCGCGCGACCACCCTGCCTTCGTCGTTCACGAGCTTCCAGGCCAGCACGGCACTCTCCATCGGTCTCGCTCCGAAATGCGCGACCTCCATCCTGGCCTCGATCGTCTCGTCCGTGGTGAAAACGCGTTTCGCCAGTCGCGCCAGCGGCACGGTCGCGTTGCAGAAACGACTGTATTCGGCCGGAGTGACATAACCTTTGCTTTCCCAGAACGGATCGAGCACGCCAACCAGCGCGGTGCCCTGACCGGGAAAATCGTGCAGATCGAGCAGCTGAAAGCCGCCCATGCCGGGCGTGCGCAGCGCCGACTCGATCTCCTCCTTGTAGCAGAGCGTCTGGAGTTTTCCCGAAGCGATCAGGAACGCGCGGGCCTGATCGCCCAGGTGATGCGCGTTCAGCGTGTCGCGGAAAATCTCGAAATTCCGCGGCTTGAGGTACCCGGTGTACTTCGGGATCTCGTCGAAGTTGGGGTAAACACACCACTGGCCGATCTCGTGGCTGATCACGGGCACCTTGCGTGCACCAATGTAGTCACGGTAGTCGGTGATCGTTTCCGGCGGCTTGGCGTTGATCCGCGACTTCAAGCCTTCGCCCCAGCGCTGAATGCGCGGATCGGGCACGACATGGAAATCGTTTTCATCGAGCAGCGGCCAGCCGGCGCCACTGCTGTAGAGCCGGCGCGAATCCTGTTTGCGGTAGTGGTCGACCCATTGGCTGAGATACGCCCGGTGGTTTTTTCCACCCGGTTCGTTGCCGTAGAGCAGGAAAACGAAGCTGGGGTGATTGCCATAGTATTCCAGGATCCGATCGGCTTCGGCGTAAAGCCACGCATCCACCGGCTTGCCGTCGCCGAGCGACGACGTCTGATTCGCCCAGGAGGAACACTCGACATGCAAATACAGGCCGAGCTCATCGGCTGCGATGAATGCCGCTTCCGGCGGACACCAGGAGTGAAAACGAATATGATTCAAGCCATGCGCCTTCGCCGCGCGAATGACGTGCCGCCACGACTCGACATCGGTCGGCGGATGCCCCGTCCGCGGAAAGATCGCACACTCGAGTGTTCCGCGCAGATAAATCTTGCGGCCGTTGAGCACGAACTGCGTGCCTTGCACCGTCAGCTCGCGAAAGCCAAAGGTGATACTGCGCACGTCGCGCTCCGCCGCCTCACCGACGGTCGCACTCAGTTGATATCGCGATGGATTGAACTCATCCCAAAGCGCGATGTCCGCCGGAGCCTTCAGCTCCGCCTCGAGCGTCCCACCCTTCGTCGTACAGCGGACGGCGACCGTGGTGCTCGTCAACGCCGTCCCACCCGAGCCGGCGGTCGACACCGAGAGCACGACCTTGGCCGTGACGTCGTTTCCGTTCGCGTTGCCGAGCCGGCCGCGCACACGCACCGTCTTGGCATGGATATCCGGATACGCCTGCAAATCGTCGATCCACACGAGTGGGGTGGCGCGCAGCTCGATCCGGCCCACGATGCCGTTCCAGTTGCCCTGCGTGTGATCGCTGACGCTGTGCGAATTTGAGCCGACATCGATGATCATCCGGTTGTCGACGCGAATGGCGAGCACGTGTCTGCCCGGCAGCAACGGCCCCAGGTCGTATTCGTGCGGAGTGGCGAGCGCGTTGTTTGAGCCGAACGATTTTCCATCCACCCACACGCGGGTTTCCCAATGGGGCCGTTCCAGGATGAGGACGATCCGCTTGCCCGCCCAGTCGGGCGCCACGTCGATGTCGCGCTGAAACCAGGCGGCACCGGCGTAATACCGTTCCGGCGTGAGCCAGTACGGAAACTTGAAAGTCTCCGGTCGGGCATAGGGCGCTAACGCCGGTTCGGCCGACCACTGCGGATTCCTGATGCCGCCGATCCACGGCGTATCTTGCGTCGGTGGATCGCCAATCCCCTGCTCGGTCAGGTCGCCCGGCAATCGCACGCGCTCCGGCAGCGGTCGCGTGAACCACTGCTCGCTTTCGCCGACATCGAGCCGGTCGAGACTAAACCGCCACTCGCCCGCGAGCGAGAGGGTGTCCGCGGCACGCACCGCGCCCAGGCTGAGGAGCAGTGCGGCCGCGGTGAGGATGGTTTTCCAGTTCATGATGAATCGTGCCGATCAACTCTCGGTGCAAATCGTGGCTGCGAGCGCCAGCGAGTGGATGAAACACGAATTGCAGACTCGAATCCACTTGCTGGAACTCGCAGCCACGGAGTTGCGACTCGCTGAACTTTGGGTCTTCGCATTTCGCGTTTATTCGCGTCCATTCGCGGTAAAAATCAGCCGGGCTGTTCTCCTTCGGTGGCGGCTCCGCCTCGCTGGAAAATATGCGGGCTAATGGCTGCTATCGTACTCCGCTATCTTGGCCCGGACGGCCGCCTCCGCTTCGTCATACATTTCCTGAATCGTCGGGTCGGAGAGTTCGTACGTCCGTTCCGCCAGCGTGCTTCGCGGGATGCGATCGAACAGCCGCGCTTTCGCTTCCGCGATATCCTTGCCGTAAATATGATAGGAGTCCGCCTGCCAGTTCAACCGGCCGAGCTTCACCGTTCGGCCGCTGCGTCGCGCGATCTCCGCCGCGATGACATCACGGTTGAACATGACGAAACCGAACAGGTTCATGAAACTCGCGCCCCACGCATCATTGCTGCGGAAGCGAATGTTGCAGTTGAGCCATGACACCCTCTCCACCTCGTCCTCCATCAGCCGATACCACACCGACTGGAGGCAGGGTGGGTCGTAGCAATCGAGATCGATGTTCGGCATCCAGGTGATCATCTGCGCCTGCCGCGTGAACGGCTGTTTCACCAGCTTCGCGATCACGGCCTCGATTTGATTGATGTTGAATCCGCCGACGCGAACGCGCTTTCCGTCGTGCTGTTCCTGCCACGTGCCATACGCCGCGAGACGGCCATGGTAGGTGTACTCCCAGCGCGTGTCCGTGGGATCATTCAGGTTTTTCACCCAATGGTCCTTGGCGCCGCTTACCTCCATGACATATTCCCGCAGTTCGTCGATGCCGCCGGGAAACGCCTTGTGGATCATCGGCTCCGAGAGCGGGTCGAGCACCGTGAGGTTCATGGTGCAGTCGAGGCTGAGCGGATCACCTGGTTTGTCGTATTGGGTTCTAAAGGACACGCCATGCTCGAAAAGAGCGACGAGCGCACGCTCATGAGCCGCGGCCAGACTGTTCTCGCATACATGCAAGACGGGGATGTTCTTCATGCCTGGTTGGGGGGGTTACGAGGGGCAAGCTGCTCGCCGCGGCGGCGCGAGGCGACCTGGTTTCCAACGCACTTTTTGCCGGAGGCTGGGCGATTCCGGCTAACCAGCGCACCGATGAAGAACGCGAGACATGGAAGAACGCGAGACTCGGAAGACTTCGGAATCTTCCGCGTCTCATTTGTCTTCCCCGTCTTCCATGTCTTCAAGATCTGCCTTTCTCCGTGACCTCCATTCCCCCTCTGTGTCCTCTGTGACCAGTGCCTTGGATTGGTTTGAAAATATGCGGGCTAACCGCCGGGTCTTCCCGGCCGGTCTCAGCTCGCCGATAACTTCCAGGGGCCGCGATACGGGCGGCTGGCCCACCGGGCCAGTTCCGCGTCACCCACAATCGTTTCCTTCGCCGGATCCCAACTGACTTTCTTCCCCGAGCGGATGGCAATGTTGCCGAGATGACACACCGTCGACGACCGGTGGCCCACCTCGACACTGCAAATCGGATCCTTCCGGCTCTTGATGCAATCCAGCCAGTTCTGATGGTGATTCTGGCTGGCATAAAGCCGGACTGATTTGTCATCGAGCGGCTCCTCCAGAATCTGTTCCGGCGTCGATTGGATCGTGCCGCGGGTGATGTAGAGACTGCCCTTCTCGCCCTCGAATGTCGCGCCGCCTTTGAACTTCCCCGTGCCGCTGCTGCATTCGACGACGGTGCCACTGGCATACTTGTACGTGACGTCGAACTGCTGCGGCGTCTCGTACAGCTTCTCCGCATTGTACATTCCGCTGCCGGTGATCTCGACCGGACCGCTCTTATCCATGCCGAGGGCCCACTGCGTGATGTCGAGGTGATGCGCACCCCAGTTTGTCATCTGCCCGCCGGAATAATCCCAGAAAAAGCGAAACAGATAATGGACGCGGTTCTTGTTGTAGGGTCGATACGGAGCCGGCCCCAGCCACATCTCGTAATCCAACTCCGCCGGCGGCTTGCCGTCCGGCAGTGTCAACGGATTCGCCCGTGTGGTGTAGTTTACGGACGAGAGGCCCACCTTGACCGTCTTAACTTTGCCAATCCGGCCCGAGCGGATGTATTCGCATGCCTGGAGAAACTTGGCGTCGGAACGCTGCTGGCTGCCGGTCTGGAGCACACGCTTGTGGTGGCGGACCGCTTTCACCAGTGCCTGCCCTTCCGCTATAAATAATGTGAGAGGCTTCTCGCAATAGACATCCTTGCCCGCCTGGCAGGCATGAATCGCCGGCAGCACATGCCAGTGATCGGGCGTGCTGATGACCACCGCGTCGATCGACTTATCCTCGAGCATTTTTCGATAATCGCCGAACACACCGCAGGGCCGGCCATTGGCTTTCTCCACTTTCTGTTGCGCCGCGCGAACGTGCGTCTGATCGACGTCACAAACCGCCACCGCATTCTTGAGCATCCGGCCCAGGTTGCCATTGCCCTGTCCACCGACCCCGATGAAACCCAAACGAATAAACTCGCTGGGATTCTGGCCCGTGGCGGCCTTCGTGCGGTTCAGAAAGATATTGGGGCCAAAGACCCCGATGAGCGCGGCATTGCGCGTGACGCCGATAAACTGCCGGCGGGAGAGACGGGAATATATGGACATAAAAGAATTCGTAGCTGCGAGCGCCAGCGAGTGGATAAGGTCTTCTGCGTCTTCCATGTCTTCCCAGTCTTATGCGTCTTCCCCCTATCCACTCGCTGGCGCTCGCAGCGACAAGGGTTACAGATCGAACTTTATTTGGAAGATAAACAACTGCGGGTCGACGATGCGATAGGCGAGTGGTGTGCCGTCCGGATACGCCCCGACCGGCTGCAACCGGCCGTTTTCACCGATGTTGCGGACATTGATTTGGAAATTCGTGCCGATCTTCCGGGCAAACAGCTTCGTGCGATAGCCCAGGAACGCGTCGGCGTAGAGATGCGCCTTGTCCCAGATGGGACGGTTGACATCGAGGTCGGTGATCGAGTCAGGCAGCTGTTGCACGCCATAGTAGCCGATGCCCGCCTTCGACTCCCACCGCAACGCTCCGCCGACGTTCATGCTACGGAGGAACCGGTTCTCAGTGACGGCGGCGAGTTGAAAGTTGCTGGAGAACTTTGCGCGATAACGCCGCACCTGCGGATTCGCCTTCCCCTGCTGCTGCAGAATGATCTTCAGCGGCGTGTTCACGTTGTTCGTGAACGCATCCACCGGCCGCGTGCCGCCATAACTGGTCGTCCACCAGGGCGTGTTGGTCCGCGGATCGATAATCGTCGTCCAGATTGGCATCCGGTGCGCGATCCATTCGGTCGTCGCGGACGAGACGTTCGTATTGCTGGTTTGGGTTTCGGTCAGCGAGGACGCGACGGTCCAGTAGCGCGTGGGATTGAAATTCAATTCGATTTCGGTGCCGCGCGACTCGACATCCTGCGTGGCGGAAATTCCGGGATCGGGCAAAACGAGTTCCTCCTGCTCTTCAATCGAGAGGCCGGTCTGCCGGGCGATCTCGGCCTGCACCTGCGCGGAGGACCATGTCGGATTGGCCCCGGTGATCCAGGTGCGCGCATTGTTCACGAGCTGCCAGTTGTCATTCTGGAAGACATCGATCCGCAGCAACCGCTGGGCAATCGTCGCGGCATCGCCGTTCCGCGTCTTGATCCGCTTCGCCTCGAAGCGATTCACGCGGAGCACGAATTTGCTGTCGTTCAGGTTCAGCCAGAAACCCCAGTCGCGGCCTTCGCCCCGCGTATTCGGAAGTTGGTTGCGGAAGACATCCTGCTGCGGCCCCTGCGGGATGAAGCTGTCCGACTGGTTGTACGTCAGCGAAAGCCCGTTCGCGAGCCGGGCCGCAAAACCCATGACACCCCCCGACTCCGCGGTGCGATGCACAAAGCCGAGGTCGCGAAATGGCCGCACCACGGCGCCGGCGGTTTTCGTTTTGCCCGAGTTGAACGCATAGTCACCCGCCGCCCAGGCGTTCATGGCGTCGTAGTTGAAATCCATTCCGTTCGCCGTGAGCAACCGCGGCTCCGCGCCACGCTTGTCGTAAATCTTGTCCTCGCGCACGCCGAACGTGGTCACGACGCGATTGCCTATAAACATGCTCTGAATCACCGCGCCGCGGGTCTTGATACTCTGCCGCGAATTGCTGCCGCCCCCCGCGCTATCGATGGTCGGCCGCTGATCGAGCACCGCGGGCTCGCGTTGAAACACTCCCGTCGCCGCATTCCCCCAGACATAAGTCGCCGGACCATACGAAAAGGTGCCCGGTGCGTAATCGACATTGGTGCCCTCGTTATCGCCCACGTAATACCGGAAATAGCCCCGGAAGCGCGCCGAGGAAGCCTGCGGTCCTCCGGTCACGTTGCCCGACACCGCCGGGTACGCGCCCGCCGGCACCCAGCTGTGATTCGAGGCAAGCACGTCGCGGTAACTATACCGACGCGTGATCGAGTAACGGAATTCATCATAGCCACTCAGCTGGTGCCGGCCGAGCCAACGGAGCACGTTCTTCTCCTGGCTGAGGTCGAGTTTGTAGGCGAGCTGGCCACGGTAGGTTTCGCCGCGCCCGGGAATCCATTGCGTGAGCGGGCTGTCCAATCCGATATAGGGCCGGCCGAAAAACGGATTCGGCGAACCGTCGAGCAGCCGTGCATTCACGTCCACCAGGAGTTGGTTCGACGGACCCGTGCCAAATATATTGCGCTGGTAGCGCAGGGAGTCTTCGCGCAGCCAGTCGACCTGCCCGGCGAGCGTCTGGCGCGCGGTGTTGAGAAAAACCTGCTGCAACTGCGCGTATGCGACGAGCGTGCGATCCGTCAGCCGGTTCATCGCACCGAGGTTGGTGTCGCGCCAGTTATAATATGTGTCGTTGCTCAACGACGGCGTCGTGGTGAAAAGCGGCTGGCTGGTGATCCGGCCGGAGGCAACTCCCGCCGCTGGGCTTGCCGCCATATAGCGATTGTTCTGGTTGTTCGCGAGCGGGGTGGCGGCGGAGTTTCCGACCGGCGTCGTCCAATAGGCAATCGCGCCCTGATCAATGAAGACATAGCTGCGATCATTGCCGGAAAAGGTGCGCTGAAAAACGTCGGGGATGTTGTTGTCGCTCGTGATGGGCGTGCGCGTGGCCAGCGGACCGGCGCCGTTCAAGCCGTACGTCGTACCGTTCACCGTATACGTCATCGTCACGGGATCCCACGCCGGCCGGCCGCGCTCAATCCAGTACGTAATGCTGTCGCGCGGCATCAGCGTGTTGGGCCGGTTGCCATTCATGCGGTAGTACGAATACGACGCGTTCACGGTCGTCCATTTGAACGGCTGGAACTTCATCATCGCATTGTACCGGACCGTATCGCTGCCCGAGGGCTTGCGCTGGTAGGCGTCGTGTTGAAACGCGCCGCTCACCCGGATGGCCAGCGTGTCCTTCGCGAGTACGCGATTCGCGTCGAGGTCAAAACGGTAGCCCCCGATGCTGTCGGCCCGCGTGGTCACCTGCGACTTGTCCTTCGCGGTGCTCGCGGAGGCCGGCACCATGTTCACGGTGCCGCCGGGGCTGCCGAGACCGAAGACGTTCGCATTCGGGCCGCGGCTGATCTCGATCCCATCGATGCTCAGCGGGTCAACGGGCGTGAGGCCGGACAGCCCGATGTTGCCCATCGAAATATTCGCCGAACCAATTCCGCGGATACGGTTCGCCCCGCGCGGATTATTCTGCACGTTGTCGGCCACGTGGCCGTTGTTGTTGACGGCGAAGTCCGTGTAATCGCCCGAGCCTTCCGTGCTCGTCCCGTACAGGAACACGTCATTGATATCGAGCATCGCGAAGTCCGACATCTGCTCCTTCGTGACGACGGTGATGGCGGCGCCGAGATCCTCGAGGTTCGAGTTCAGCCGCGTACCCGACATCGTGTTGGCGGCAAAGTAGCCCTTCGTGTTTTCGACGACTTCGAAGGGGCTCAGCTGTACAGGAATTTCCGCCGCGGGCGCGGCGGCAGTGCGCATGGTCCCGGCATCGGCGGCGCGCCTGGCGGCTTGTTCGGCCGTACGCAACGCCTCCTGCTCGTCCGGATCCAAGCGGCCATTATTGTTTTTATCGAATCGCGCCATCGTCGCGGCATCGATCGGCGCGTTCGGCGCGACGGGCTGCGCGGGTGCCGCGGTCACAGCGAATACGCTGCCGAGTGAGACAAGCGCGAGGCATCGCGCCACGGTGATTGGGCTGGAGCAGGTCATGTTTGGGGGCGAAAAGACTGGGAAGACTTGGAAGAGGCGAACGACACGGGAGACGTGAAAGAGAGTAAGCCGCTGACGATTCCGAAGTCTTCCGAGTCTTCCATGTCTTCCCTGTCTTCCCTGTCTTCCCTGTCTTCCATGTCTTCCATGTCTTCCCTGTCTTCCAAGTCTTCTACGTCTTCCCTGTCTTCCAAGTCTTCTACGTCTTCAACCCACTTCGAAACCACTGCGATACACCCGCGAGGCGTAGGCGTTTGCGTCGCTCTCCTTGAAACGTTCGGTGTGCGGATCGAAGGCGAGCGAGCGACCGAGCCGAAACGCGGTGTTGCCGAGGTGGCAATGCACACACGAGCGATGGGCGTCGAGAGTGGACACGGACATGTCGCTGGCATTGCGCGAGCGCACGGCGGCGAAAAACCGCTGCCACTTGTCGCCCTTCGGGGCTTTGGGCGCATCGGCGGGAATCGGGATCGCTTCGCGCGGGCCGCTCTTGTTTTCCTTGTAGGTGAAGAAACCCTTGCCGCGAACGTAGTAGCCCTTCGTACCGAAAAAGCTGTTACCGCAGTTGCCGCCCTCGGCCTCCTCGAACGAGCCGAGGTTGCGCACCTCGAAGGTCAGGATGGAACCGTCGGCATAGGAGAACGTCGTCGCCTGCGTGTTGGGCGTCTGTCCCGCGTCGTCGAGCCCGAAGCGGCCGCCCGCACTGAACACGTTCACCGGCAGCCCGCGATTATGCCCCCAGCACGCGATGTCCATTTCATGCACGCCCTGGTTGCCGATCTCGCCATTGCCGTACTCCCAGAAATAATGCCAGTCGTAGTGAACGTGAAGTCCGGGCTTCTTGCGCACGGCATTGATCTGATATGGCTGCTCGCGCGCGGGCCCCTGCCACAAAGTCCAGTCGAGATAAGACGGCACGGGTCCGGGAGCGCCCCGTCCAATCGAGCCGCGATTGCCGTTCTTATATACATAACCGCGAGATTCGCCGATCGGGCCGATGAACCCGGCATGAATCAGCGCGATGTCCCTGATCAGCGTGGCGTTCGCCTGGCTCTGCGTGCCGTGCTGCACGATCCGTTTATATTTCTGCGCGGCGGCGACGACCTGCCGGCCTTCGTATATAT
>JBBRCR010000121.1:0-18300 GCA_038204695.1 Opitutales bacterium
TCATCCGTCACCGGCAGCGCACCGCGTATCACCTTCCCGGCGACACCGGTGAGATGCAGGTAATGATCGCTCGGCAGCCCTTCGTAGGTGACAAACGCGACTCCGTCTCCCGTCGGCGGCTGGTTCGTGCACTTGAAAATGGCGGTGCCTTCGTCGACTTCGTCGAACATCGCCACGTAGAGCATGTCCGCCCCGGCGCGTTTGGCCGCGGCCACTTGCGCCCAGAAGAAACGCCCTTGCAACCGCGGGATCGCGTCGAGCGGATCTCCCTTCATGTTGTGCCAGCTGAAACCGGGAAATGCGACCGGCAGGAAGTCGATGCCGCGTTCGCGAGCCCATACGATATCCGGCTGCCACGTCTCGACCGCGTGCTGCGTGGCCTGAGCGGGCGTGCGATAGCGGCCGGGCGTCCACGGTGAAATCACGTCCGCCATCTTCATCACGTCGTGCAGCGTGGGATCGGTAATCGTATCGCGTCGCTGCTCCCGCCAGAAACTGGGCACGCCGAGCATGATCGCCAGACCACCGCTTTCCCGATCATTTTTAAGGAAGGCGAGGATCTTGCGCCAGTCGTCGAGCACCGGACGCGGTTTGTCGTCGTCCTTGAAGCCGCAACCCCAGAGCGCCAGCAGCGGTTTCCCACGATGCCGGAGATAGGCAGGGTCGCGCGTGAGCTGCGTCTCGCGTAGTAGTTTCTTCCAATCCTCAATCAACCGATCGGCCTGGCCCGGCGCCAGGCTGCTGAGATCGTACATCAGCGCGTAGGTGCGCCCGTGCAGCCGGGCACCTTCCCGGCAGTGGTCGAGGACCGTGTTATTGTGCGCAAGCGAGCCGGGGCGAGCCAGCGAGCTGATGAAACGCTGTACAAACACGCCATCGATTCCGTGCTCCTCCATCCATTTGAAATGCCGGAGCACCGTCGGCCGCTTGTAGGAACTGAAGACCTCCGCGTGCGAACCGTCGGCGTGGGTCAAGTCGGTCGGAAAACGCTCATCACGTCCCAGCTCCGTCAGGTCGGGCCACAGATCAACCCGGACCACTCCCGGCGCCGGGCGGGCGCCACCGCGCGACCAATGATTATAGCCGCGGCCGGCGCCATCGCCCTCGGCGTTGAACCAGCCTTGATAGCCGCACATGACCTTGCCGGTCAGGGTCGAGCTATCGACTCGCGACGCGGCCGATCGGCCGGTGGACGGCGTCTGAGGTCCGGCGCAGCTCGCGAGCAGGAGCGCAATGACCGCGACGAGAAAACGAGGAAGTTGGAGCATCATGGGGAACGATGGTGAGGATTGAAGCTGAGGTCAGCGTAACCTTGATCGTCGGAGACGATGACAACGACATTGGGCGGCCGCGGAGTTGCGCCGAAGCCAGTGTGCGCGATGACGAGACTCGCGAGCGGGAGAAGCCCGGCGAAGCCGAGGAGAATGATTTTCATGGACGGTAATTTTTCATGGGGTTGCGGCCATCAGCCGCGGTACGCGAATGCGCGGTTTTTCAGTCGAAGATGGGAAAAAACGTGTTGAACGCTTTCTCGCAAAAATAGCCGGGGTCGTTGAACCGGCGATTGCGATCGAGCGCGCCAATCGCGTCCATTTCCGCGGCGCTGAGTTCGAAGTCGAAAAGCGCAAGGTTCGCAGCCAGACGGGCTGGCTCCCGCGTTTTCGGAATGACCGCGCAGCCGCGTTGCACGGCCCAGCGGAGCGCGATCTGCGCGGTGCTCTTGCCCTGAGCGGACGCGATGCCGGTGACAACAGGATCAGCGAGCACCGATTCGTCGGGTTGCGCCATGCCGAGCGGAACATACGACGGCGCCCCCAGCGGGGAAAATGCGGTGACAGCGATGTTCTCCTGCTGGCAATACCGCAGCTGACGCGGCTGCGCCAGGTACGGATGCAACTCCATCTGATGAACGGCGGGGCGAATGGAGCACGTCGCCAAAAGATCCCGCAGCATCGAAATGTTGAGGTTGCTCACGCCGATGCGTTTTACGAGGCCGGCGCGCTGAAGTTCCTCCATCGCACCCCAGGTTTCCGCGTAGGGAACGCGGATCGGCTTCATCACGGGATGAGTCGCATGCGGATCGAAGAACCATTCCGGCGGGTAGCGCACCTCGGGCGGCACGTAGGCGAGAGCGATCGGAAAATGGATGAGATACAGATCCAATGCCTCGAGCTGGAGGTCCCGCAGGGTGCGTTCGCACGCGGCTCGCACGTGCTGCGGCTCGTGAAATGTATTCCACAATTTCGAGGTCACCCACACGTCGTCGCGCCGGCAGATTTTGGCGCGCAGCGCTTCGGCCAAGCCGGCGCCGACTTCCGCCTCGTTGCCGTAGTCGCAGGCGCAGTCGAGGTGACGATACCCGGCGCGAATCGCCGCTGACACGACCGACGGCACCTCCGGCTTCGACAGTTTCCAGGTGCCGAGTCCCACGACGGGGAACTGGCCGCCATCAGGCAGCGCAATGGCGGGAAGGGAATTTGTTTTCAGATCGGCCATGTCCGATCCAACTGCGGCCACCGCCGATCAAGCAAGGAGATGATGCGGGGCGGCGCTGCGATTTTAACCGCTCCACGATTATTGACTGAACAACGCGCGGCGGCACGCGCCCGATGCGCGGCGCCACGACGGCCGAATGGAGTCTCATACAGACGTGGGAAAAACCGTCGGATGTCGGCTCCAGCGTCGCGCCCTTTGTCGAGCGGTACGATCGCCACGCGGATCCCGGGGAAGGGAAAAACGTTGCCGCGGAACCTGCAAAACGCAGCGCAGCGCGCCAAATTGCAGGCGGAAATTGGACGGCATCTGGAAAAGATCGGATTGGCCACCCGTTGAACCCGAGTCGCACATCGGCCCGGTGCGCGATCGACACGTTGTCGGAACGCCGGGGTGGTTCAATCCGGGGCCACCCGGTTTCGCGTCGACTTGATGCCGGATCGGTGCCGTTTGGATTCGATCATCCGTGCCTTCTGCCGCCGGCTCTTCTGCCTCTTCCGGCGGGACTCCCGTTGATTCTCGTCCTGCTTCGCGGCTGCTGCGGCGCGTTGCCGCTCCTCCAACTTGGCGCACATTTCGGCCCAAGCGAGTTCCCGGTTCGCCGACTGCGAGCGCTCGCGCTGGCACCGCACCTCGATGCCGGTGGGCCGGTGCCGCAACCACACGGTCGAAGAAGTCTTGTTGATCTTCTGGCCGCCGGGGCCGGCGCCGCGAACAAAACGTTCGTCAACGTCGGCACTGCTCGTGCCCACGGCCGCCAATCTGGAGTTGATCTGGAGAGTCATGGTGCGTCGTACGCGGCATGTTCATCGATTTGGGTTGGTAAAGCCATCGTGCGCCCTTTTGTTGTAGCGAAACTTATCCGGCCCACCCGAGTCAAACCGGCTCCCGCTTCATCAACCTCCACATGCTTACTGGTTCCGCCTGGTCACAAAAACTCCGTGCCGAAATCGGCAAGGCCGTCATCGGCCAGGACGCCGTTATCGAGCGACTGATGGTCGCCCTCCTCGCCAACGGCCACGTCCTGCTCGAAGGCATGCCGGGACTCGCGAAAACCTTGCTGGTGAAGTCGCTGGGGACGGCGCTGGGGGTGCAGTTCGAGCGGGTTCAGTTCACGCCCGACCTGCTGCCGAGCGATGTGGTTGGAACCATGATTTTCCAGCCCAAAAGCGGCGAGTTTACGGCTCATCGCGGCCCGATCTTCGCCAACCTCGTGCTGGCGGACGAAATCAACCGTGCTCCCGCCAAGGTCCAAAGCGCGTTGCTGGAGGGCATGCAGGAGCGGCAGGTAACGATCGGCGGGCAAACCCATCTGCTGCCGAACCCGTTTTTCGTGATGGCGACCCAGAACCCGATTGAGCAGGAGGGCACGTATCCGCTGCCGGAAGCGCAAACCGACCGGTTTCTATTCAAGTTGCTCGTCGACTATCCCAGCGCCGAGGAGGAGTCATCGATGATGCAACGCTGGGGTCAGGTCACGAAGCAGCCGGCGCTGCTTCCCGTGTCCAGCGGCCAGGAACTGCTCGGCCTGCGGGTCGACGTGGATCGAATCCACATTTCACCCGCTGCCCAGGGCTACATACTCGCGATCGTCCGCGGCACCCGGGCACTCGCGGAAAAAAACGGCAACGTGAAGCGCTACCTCACGTTTGGAGCTTCGCCCCGCGCGTCACTCGCTCTCTATCAATCGGGTCGCGCGCTCGCCTGGTTGCGCGGACAGGATTATCTCTCGCCGGAAATCGTGCAGGAACTGGCGCCCGACGTCCTGCGTCACCGCATCGGGCTGACGTACGAGGCGGAAGCCGAGGAAATCACGCCCGACAAGATTGTCGCCCAAGTCCTCGAACGAACCCCCGTGCCGGCCAGTTAGGAGCGTCCTCGTTCCTGTTTTCTAATCGTCCGTTTTTGCTGCACCCCGCTGGTTTGGCGAACGAACACCAAAACAAGGAACGAGAACAAGAGAGTGAACGACCAAGAGTTCGAGATGCCCAACGCGACACCGACCACCCCGACGACGACCGCCGCCTCCCCGCTCGCGCTGCTGCGCCAGCTCGAATGGCGGGTGCGGCACGCCGTGGAAAACGTGCTCAGCGGCGAATACCGGTCGGCATTTCGCGGCCGCGGCATGGAGTTCGATCAAGTGGTGAAATACGAATTCGGCGACGATGTGCGGGACATCGACTGGAATGTCACTGCGCGCCTCGGCGAACCGTACCGGAAAAAATTCGTGGAGGAGCGCGAGGTTACGCTGCTGCTCGTGTTCGAAGATTCGCCGTCGCTGCATTTTGGCTCGGGTGCGCAATCGAAGCGTGAAGCGCTGCTCGAGTTTGCCGGGCTCGTCATGCTGCTCGGCGCCGTGAACCGGGACCGCGTTGGCTTTGTGCACGCCGGGCCGGGCGGAAATATGTTTCGCGAACCCGTCCGTGGTCGTGGCCAGATTCTGCATCTGGCGGCCACGTTGCTGGCGCGGCCGGCGCCGGCGCCCACCGACCCGCCGGCGGAGATTCCGTGGCGGTTTCTCGCGCGAGCGGCGCCCAAGCACAGTGTCCTGATTTGGCTCGGGGATTTTCCGCCGCGCGATCAGCCGGAAGGCTGGATGGTCCTGCAGCGGCGCTACCAGACGATGGGTTTTCGCGTGGATGATCCGTGGGAGCGCGCGTTGCCGTCGGACGAAGCTTTCGCCGCGTACGATCCGATGGCCGGCCGGCTGGTGACGCTGGAGGGAAGTGCGGCGGAACGCGCGGCGCACGCCACCTGGCGTCAGGAACGCGAGGCTGGGTGGCACGCCTTGTTCCCGGATGCCTTCAGCCGATTGGTGGTGGGCACCGATGAGAACCGGCTCGATGCGCTGGTGCGCTTTTTTCACGCGAGGATGGCTCATGCACGCTGAGTGGTTGAACATTTTCACCGCGGCCGTCGCGGCGTGGCACGGGAGGAACGCCTCATCTTTGGATTCAAAGCCATCCACGGGCGGGACGCCCGTGCCAGTTCGAACCCATGGGCGGGACGCCATACCTTTATACCCAAGTCGCACTGTCCATGGGCGGGACGCCCATGCTACGGCAAATCCACGGGCGGGACGCCCGTGCCACGCATGAGCCGGCTCGCGTTTCACGATCCCGTCTGGCTCCTCGCGCTGGGCGTCCTGCCGCTGATCGTGTGGCTGCGCGGGCGCCGGCGCGTACCCGTTTTCCTGGTACCGTTTGCCGCGTCCTGGCACCGGCCCTCGCTGGCCTCGCCCTCACGCTGGCCCGTGGTGCTCGCGTTTGCCGGACTAACCCTGCTGGTCGTCGCGCTGGCACGGCCACAGCGCGTGGAGGACAAACGCGAAGTGCGCACGGAAGGGTACGACCTGATGCTGGCGATCGATTTATCGACCTCGATGCGGGCGGAGGATTTCGAGCGCGGCGGCGAACGGTTGAACCGGCTGCAGGCGATCAAGCCGGTGATCCAGGCGTTCATCGAGCGGCGGCCGACGGATCGCATCGGCATCGTGCTGTTTTCAGGGCGGGCGTACACGATGGCGCCACTGACGTTCGACCACAAGTGGCTCGCGCGGCAACTCGAACGCGTGCGGATCGGGATGATCGAGGATGGCACGGCGATTGGCGACGGGCTGGGCGTCGCGCTCACCCGGCTCGACCAGGCCAAACGCGATCGCGCCGGGCGGAGGATTGGTGCGTTCGTGGTGCTGATGACGGACGGCGCAAACAACCGCGGAGCGTTGCAGCCGGAGCAGGCGGCGGAAATTGCGAAGTCGCGCGGCATTCCGGTCTACACGATCGGCGCCGGCCGCGAAGGCTACGTGCCCGTGCCGATTTACGACGAGAACAACCGGCGGGTGACAACGCGACGGATGCTTTCCGATCTCGATGAACCGAAGCTCCGGCAAATTGCCGAGACCACGGGCGGTAAATTCTTCCGGGCCACGGACACGGATACGATCGAGAGCGCGTTCAAGGCGATCGATCGCGCGCAAAAGATCGAGTTTCAGGCCAAGAGTTACCTCGTGACGACCGAACTGTTCTGGTGGCTGGCCGTTCCCGGAATTGCGGCGCTGGCGGTCGCGGCGGTGTTTTCCCGACCGCTATGGAGAAAGGAATCGCTCGCATGATTCCCGCGCAAAACCACTCGAGAAGACTGGCGCCGAGACGCCAGCTGTGTTCGTTAGCGGATTCGCGCGCGCTCAATGCGCACGTCCCCTTTCCTCATGACCTTTGCCTGGCCCCATCTCCTCTGGCTGCTGCTGGCCCCCGCGGCACTGCTCGCGCGGGAGCTGAGCCGGCGCCGCAAGGCGGCGGCGGTGAGCGCGCATCCGAAGATTTTGCGCGTCGAGGCGGGTAAGAACAATGTCCGGCTCGCGCCCGACAACACACCGGCCGCGCCCGGAGCGAAACCACGGGTGTGGCTTTGCCTCGGGCTCGCGCTCACGGTCGCCGCGCTCGCGCGGCCGCAATGGGGGCGACTGGAGGAACCGGTGTTCGATCAGTCGCGTGAAATCCTGCTGGCCGTCGATTTGTCGCGGTCGATGCTCGCACCCGACGTGAAACCGTCGCGGCTGGAGCGAACGAAACTCCTGATTCAGTCGCTCCTGGAAAAACTGGCGGGCGAACGCGTCGGGCTGGTGGTGTTTTCCGGCACGGCCTTTCTGCAAAGCCCGCTGAGTGCGGACTACGAGATCTTGCGGGAATTCCTGCCGGCGCTCGGGCCGGACTTCCTGCCGGCAGGCGGGACCAACTATCGTGCGCTGCTCGACACATCGCTCGAGGCCTTTGGGGCGGCGGCATCAGCGGATCGATTCCTGATTGTTTTGAGCGATGGCGAGGCGACGGACGACGACTGGCGCCCGCGGATGGAGGAGTTGAAAAAGAAGAGCATCCGCGTTCTTGCACTCGGGGTGGGCACGGTCGGCGGCTCGATGATCCCGGATGGGAGTGGCGGCTTGGTGAAGGACGAGCGTGGAGCGGTGGTGCTTTCAAAACTCGAAAGCGGCACGCTTCAGGAACTCGCTCAGTTCACCGGGGGCGTGTACCGCGACGCGAGCACGTGGGTGGATCTCGCGGGCCTGTTGAAGGAGACGGTCGAGGCCGGACAAAAGGGGGATTTTGTGGAAAAGAACACCATCCGGCTGGTGGAGCGGTTTCAGTGGCCACTCGCACTGGGCCTCTGGTGCCTTTTCGTGAGCCTGTGCTACGAGTTTCCGGTTCGGCCGCGGCCGCGCGCGATCACGCTGAATCGTCCCGACGCCATGAAACGCGATCAAAAAACGATGGGGGCCACCACTGCCGCGCTGCTGCTGCTGGCATTGGGTTTCTGGCCGGCGTCTTCGGCCCGTGCCGCCGCCACCCTCGCGTCACCGTCCGCGCCGACCGTGAATGCGCCCACTGCTCCCGCGGCTGATTCGACCGCGCTTTCAAAAATCGTCGGACGGCTGGCGCTCGCCCATCAGCGCACGGCGCGCGACTGGGCGGAACTGGCCCGCGAAACCGTGACGTGGGGCTCGCAGTTGAAATCCTCGCAGCAAACCGTGCCGGAAGGCCCGGTCCGCGACGCGCTCGGCGCGGTCGATTTAGGATCCAAGCTCGACGCGAAAACGGCGGACTGGCCGAAACTACGGGAGGAACTCGAAGCCTTGCTGAAGAAGCCCGATGACCAGAAACAGGAAAACAAGGAGCAGCAGCAAAACCAGGATCAGCAGCAGCAGGATCAGGAGCAGAAAGATCAAAACAAGGAACAGCAGAAATCCGACCAGAACCAATCGTCGGACCCGCAGAACGGCCAGCCGCAGGACCAGAAGGATTCGGAGAAGCAGAATGAAAAGCAGTCCGAGCAGTCGAAAGCGCAGCAGGAGCCGAAACCGGGTGAGTCGGCGTTTGGCGAGATGAGCAAGAAGGAGGAGCCGCCACCGCCACCGCGGGAGACCCAGAAAGTTGGCGGCGCACCGGAACAGAAGGAAGAAGCCAGCGAGCCGCTGGATCCCGCACTGGCTCTGCCGCTGCAGAAGCTCGAGCAACTGAAGAACCAGGACTCACCGGCACAGCTTTTCCAAATGATGGAGGGCGAAAAGAAGCCCACGAAAAAGACAGGCAAAGATTGGTGAACGCGATGTTGGACAACCCAGGGTTTTTCGTTTTGGCGGGCCGATGCGCGCCGTGGTTGCTCCGCGGGCGCGCCCTTCATTCATTCGCCGCCCTGCTGCTCATGCTGTGCAGCGTTGCGCACGCGCAGTCCGTCCGCTGGGAAGTGGATCCGAACAGTTCCAGCAGCGTGTCGCTTGTATTCGAAGACTGCGCACCGGATGGCCAACCCGATTTGCCGGCGATTCAAGGCGTGACGTTGAGCTTCGCGGGCCAGTCGCAAAATATGAGCATGGTCAACGGGAGCTTCTCCCGCTCGGTCACGCTTTCCTATCTGGTGCGTGGGCGGGTGGGCGGCGCCGCGCAGATTCCGGCGTTTACCGTGAAGACCAACCGCGGGACACTGCGCGTGGCGCCCTTCAATCTCGCCGCGCCAAACACTTCGCTCGATTCGGTGGCGAGTTCCCGGCTCATGCCCGAGCGCACGAGCATTTGGGCGGGCGAGGTCTTCGGGCTCACCTACGAGCTGTCCGCCGCCCGCCGCAGCAACCCGCAGGTGAACCAGAGTTTTGATTGGGTGGCGGCGCCGCTCGTGGCGGAAGACTGGTCCAAACCCGAGGTGACGGAGGGAACCGTGAACGGCGAACGCCGGCTCCAGGTGGTCTTCCGCACGCGGGCCGTCGCCAAGACGCCGAACACGCTTCGCCTGGAGGCCGCCAGTCACCTGCTGAACGTCCAGACCGGCACAGTCGGCTTCGGGTTTCTGTCGCAGCCGCGGATGGAGCCGGTCTCGGTCACGTCGGACCAACCGGTGATCGACGTGCGTCCGTTGCCGCCGTCTCCGACCGGGTTCACGGGAGCGGTCGGCAACTTCAAACTGGTGTCCAAAGTGGTGCCGGAGAAAGCAGCGGTCGGCGAGCCGGTGACGTGGACCCTCGAACTGAACGGGACCGGCAACTGGCCGGACATCGCGGGACTGCCCGCGCGCGAGGTATCGAATGATTTTCAGGTCGTGCAGCCCAAGGCGAAAAGAACGCCAGCGGAAGGAAAGCTGTTCGATGTCGCGCTCGCGGAGGACGTCGTGCTCGTGCCGACGAAGGCCGGCAGTTACAATCTAGGTCCCATCTCGTTTATATATTTTGATCCGAAGGCGGGAAGCTATCGGACGATCACCGCGCCGCGGACCACCGTCACCATCACACCGCCCAGCGCGCCGCAGTTCAACGTGACGCCGCCGGCGTCCGGTACGGGTCAGCCGCCTGACACCGAGCCGGGCCAGCGCGACGCCGAGACGTCCCATTCTGGTATCCGCGGCTCGGTTACGCCACCTCCGCCCCCGGCCGGCATTCCGCGTGATCCGCTGCCGGGGCTGGCCGCGGCCCCGCTGCCGCTCTCCCTCCCGGCCGTGATCGTGGGCACGGCGGCTCCGTTCGTTGCGCTGTTGTTGTTCTGGTTGGGGCTGGCCATACGACGGGCGCAGCAAACCGATCCGGTGCGTCCACGGCGCGAGGCAAGACACCGACTGATGAAAACGCGGGCGAAGCTGGCGCACGCCGACGATGCGGATGGCCGGTCATTGCTGCTGGCCTGGCAGCACGACACGGCGGTGCTGTGGCAGATTCCGCATGCGGCTCCCCCGGCAAAATCACTGCCGGATGAAAAATGGGCGGCCTTGTGGAGCGAGGCCGATCGCGCGCTTTATGGAGACAAGGCGCCGCTGCCGGCGGACTGGGTGGCCCGCGCGCAAGAGGCGGCAGTCATGAAAGCAGTTCCTGGCTTTAAACCGTGGCGCCTTTTCCTGCGGCAAAACCTGCTGCCCTTCGCTGCGGGGCTTGCCGTGGGGGTGGCGTTGCTGGTTCACGCGGGGGCGGCGGAGTCCACCGCCAGGAAGGACCCACTCGCCGCGTATCAGAGTGCGGATTTTGCCACGGCGGAAACGTTGTGGCGGGCCCGCATCAGTGGCACGCCGACCGATTGGATCGCGCGGCACAATCTCGCGCTGGCGCTCGCCCAGCAGGACCGGCCGGGTGAATCGGCGGCGCAGGCCGCGGCGGCGTTCGTGCAGCATCCGCGCAACCCTTCCGTGCAATGGCATTTTCGGCTCGCGGCGGAACGGGCTGGTTTTGTTCCCGCCGACCTCGGTGTTTTCCTGACGGAAGGACCGGTGGCGACACTCGCGTCGATGACTTCGCCGGCAAGGTGGCAATGGGTGGTCATCGCTGGCGCCATGGTAGTCGCGCTCGCCCTCGCGGTGATGCTGGCCAACGCGTATGGCAAGCGGAGGCGCATGGTCTATTCGAGCGCCGCCACGTTTGTGCTCGTGGGAATTCTGACGGGCTCCGCCGGTGCCGCCGGTTGGCGCGCCTATGGGCTCACCGCCGACACCGCAGCAGTCATCGTTCCACGGCCGGGAACGCTGCGGTCGATCCCGACCGAGGCGGACACCGCGCAAAAGACCACGCAATTGGCCGCAGGATCGGTCGCCGTCGCGGACAAGACTTTTCTCGGCTGGAGCCGTCTCGCGTTCCCCAATGGCCAGACCGGCTGGGTGCGCACGGAAGAACTGGTGCCGATCTGGAAGTGACGCCGTTGCGGCCTTCGCAGTCTTCACGTGGGCATAGCGGCTGCGAGCGCCAGCGAGTGGATTCGAATCGTACTTCATCCACTCGCTGGCGCTCGCAGCCACGGTTTGCTGGTCGCCACGGTGCGTTCACGGAATCCGGGGCCAACCCGCGAGCGTCTTGCGCACCATCCGCGCCATCGACTCCTCGGGATTCAATGCCGCGACTCGAGCGAGTTCGATCCACGCGAGCGCCTTCGACTCGGTCGACACGATGACGCGCTCGCGCCCGTCGGCTTCGAAGATGAATCGCAGGTCATAGTGGTCATGCGCCGGAGCAGCGTCCCGCGCTGGAATCAAATGACGGTCGACATCGAAAATCGCGCGATGCAGAGGACGCAGTGACGCAAGTCCGCTTTCCTCGCCGGCCTCGCGCGCGGCCACGTCCAGCAAATCGGATTCACCGTCCGCATGGCCGCCAAGTTGCAGCCACTTCTCCAACTTCAGGTGATGCGTGAGCAACGTGTGCGTCCGGGTCGCATTCACGAGCCAGGCGGAACCTGTGAGATGGCCAAGGTTTTGCACGTGAAGAACGAGCTGTTTTCACACGCTCGGCCGCGACCGCACATGCGCTCACCGCGTTTCGAACCACTTGGCGTCCGCGCGGACTCCGGCCGCCGCCTCGATTTGGTCGAACACGGCGTCGGCCGTGGTGGCGACGCGAAACAGTTCCAGGTTGGACGGCTTGAAGAATTTTTCCGCCAGCATGCGCTCGAACAGCCGCAGCAGATCGTCGTAAAAGCCATCCTGGTTGAAAATGACACACGGCTTCTTCACCACATCGAGTTGCCGCAGCGTGAGGATCTCCAGCATCTCCTCCAGCGTGCCCCACCCGCCCGGCAGCGCGACGAAGGCGTCGGCCCGCGTTTCCATCAGCAGCTTGCGCTCGCGCATGGTGATGACGGTGACGATCTCGTCGGCCTCGGTGTAGGCGAGTTCCCGGACCTTCATGAATTCCGGGATGACGCCGATCACGCGGCCACCGCTTTGCTTCACCGCCCGCGCCACGGCACCCATCGCGCCCGTTTTTCCGCCGCCGTAAACGAGACCCCAGCCGCGCAACACCAGCTGCCGTCCAAGCTCTGCGGCAGCCGCATAGTATTTTGGATCGAGCCGATCGCTGGAAGCGCAGTAAACGCAGAGCAGTTTCGTCATCAGAGGGAGGGCACCACGAATGGACACGAATCGGCCTGAATTTCCAGATGCATCTGGAATTCGCGGTTCGACTCCTTGGCGGCGGGCGCCAGCAAGCGGAGGTGCGTCCACTCGCTGGCGCTCGCCGCCACGAATCCACTCGCTCACGCTCACCGTACGGAGGAACCTAACCCGGCAAATTCACAGCTCCTATGATAACATCCCACCCGCTGGGGCAGCCGCCGGGAGTAGCGCCGGTCTTTGAACGGCGTTCCGCCAGTCGGAGACTGGCGCTACGGGGGAAGCACGCTCAGGGTGCGAAATTTCCCGGCTAACCACTCTCGCCGCCTGAAAATGCACGCCGGAAAACAGCAAACGCGTTCAACCTATCGTGGCCGGCTGGCGCCGTCGCCCACGGGTTATCTTCATATCGGACACGCGCGCACGTTCTGGATCGCGGCGGAGCGCGCGCGGGCCTCCGGCGGCGTGCTCCTGCTGCGCAATGACGACCTCGATCACGCGCGGTGCCGGCCGGAATTTGTGACCGCCATGCAGGAGGATTTGCACTGGCTGGGGCTGGAGTGGGACGGCCCGATGATCTCGCAGAGCGAGCGCGTGGGCCGCTACCGGATCGCGCTGGAGAGATTGCACGCCGCCAGACTGATCTTTCCGTGCCACCGCTCGCGTCGTGATGTGCAGGAGGCGGCGGGTGCCCCTCATGAACGCGCCGGGGCGGCCGGTGATGAACCCGTCTATCCGCGCGAGTTTCGCCCAACCGCCGATGCGCCGCTGGCGCCGCTGACCGCGGTGATTGACGTCAACTGGCGGTTTCGCGTGCCGGATGGCGTCGTGGTCCAGTTTTCGGATACATCGGCCGGACCGCAGCAGGCAACCGCGGGCCGGGACTTTGGCGACTTTCTCGTGTGGCGGAAGGATGACACGCCCGCCTACCAGCTGGCGACGACGGTGGACGACGCGGAGCTGGGGATCACCGAGGTGGTGCGCGGGGCGGATCTCATTCCAAGCACCTTTCGACAGCTGCTGCTGTTTCGAGCACTCGGGTGGGAGCCGCCGGCTTTCTTTCATGCGCCGCTGGTTTGTGACGGGGATGGACAGCGACTGGCGAAACGCCACGATGCGCTCGCGCTGCGGGCCCTGCGGAAAGCGGGGCGTTCGCCCGATGAGGTGAGAGCTCTTTTCAATCGCAACGACCACGACCCCTGTGCTTCAACCGCATGATGACGGCTTCGAGAAAAACGTTGAGCGAGCCATCGCACGGTAGCTGCGAACGCCCGCAAGCAGACCTTCCACTCGCGGGCGCTCGCCGCCACGTGCCAATCGTTTTGCCCGCGCACGCCGCTGATTTATGCCTCCCATAATTGGCGTCCTGAATATTTCCGATCGGGCGAGCGCCGGCGTCTACGAAGACACGCCGGGCAAGGCGTGCGTTGCGTTGCTGCGCGCATGGGTGACGACGGCATTCGAGATCGACTACCGGGTGATCCCGGACGAACGCGCGGTCATTGAAGCCGAGCTGCGCCGAATGGCGGACGACGTTGGTTGCTGCCTCGTGGTCACGACCGGTGGCACGGGCCCGGCGCCGCGCGATGTCACGCCAGAGGCGACCGAAGCGGTATGCGAAAAGCTGATGCCTGGCTTCGGCGAGCAGATGCGAGCGACCTCGCTGAAGCATGTCCCGACGGCCATCCTGTCGCGGCAGACGGCGGGCATTCGCGGTCGCACGTTAATTGTCAATCTGCCCGGTCGCCCGAAGGCGATTCGGGAAAACCTCGAAGCCGTCTTTCCGGCCGTCCCCTACTGCATCGACCTGATCGGCGGCCCGCGCCTGGAGACGAATGAGAGCGTGATGAAGGTGTTCCGGCCGAAAAGCTGACGGGTTGCGGCCCGGCGCAAGTTGGGCCAAAGTACGCGGTGAGCGAACCTGCGATGCCCGCGGTTAACCCACGAACGCCATGCCCTATCTCAAGATCCAGACCAACCTTCCGCTGAACAAGAAAGCGGAACGAACCATTCTAAAGAATGCATCGACGCTCATCGCCGAGCTGTTGGCGAAGCCGGAAAGTTTCGTCATGGTCGCGCTGCAAGCGGACACCCCCATGCTGTTCGCGGGGAGCGACGACCCCGTTGCTTTCCTCGAGTTGAAGAGCATCGGGCTGCGACCGGCGCGAACAAAAGATCTGTCCGAGGCCCTGTGCCAGCTCGTTGAAGGCCACCTGGGGATTCCGCGCGATCGCGTTTACGTGAAGTTCATCGACGTGAAAGGCAGCATGTGGGGCTGGAAAGGAGACACGTTCTGAGCGGTGGTGATCGCGGGAGAGCCGGAGCGACAAGTGATCCGGCGGGGGAAGCGGCTCGCCTGCTTGCGAATCGCGGAATCGTGCATAACTCCGGTCCGCATCCGATGACCACCTACGTTTACGAGACGATCCCCGACCGGCCAGGCGTTGAGCCCAAGCGTTTCGAGGTCGTGCAGTCGATGCACGACGCGGCGCTCACCAAACACCCGCAAACGGGTGAAGCGGTGCGACGCATCATTGCGGGAGGATTCGGTTTCATGACCCAGAAGTCGGAACCGCCGCCGGGCCCGTGCGGCTCGCAGTGCGGCTGCCACGGGCAAAACTGAACCGGGCGGAGGATAGACCGGCGGCAAAGCCATCCACTCGCTGGCGCTCGCCGCCACGGCGCCACTCCTCCCCGGCGTCAGTTTGGGAAGTAAATCGGTTGTATCCGGTTCCTGAATTTCTCAAGCCGGAGCCCAAACCGTCACAGTTCCGTGTACTTGTCAGCGCGGCCGCGGGCTTTTTCGACGGGATATTTTTGGGCGTTGGCGGACATCTTTGCCTCGATCGCCGCGGAGACATCGAGCCCCGTCATGTTGGCAAACTCGAGCGCGTAAATCACCACGTCGGCGAGTTCCTCCGCGATTTTCGCGCGTTTCGCCGGCTCGATGGCGATTTCACACGACTGCGCGGGCGTCGCCCAAAGGAAATGCTCCATCAACTCGGCCGCTTCGGCGGCCAGCGCCATGCTCAGGTTTTTCGGCGTATGAAACTGTTCCCAATCACGCTCTCGCACGAAAGCGAGAACGCGTTCGCGGAGTGCCGTGACCGTCGTGGAGGAGTCGTCAAGTGCGGCCATGCCGGCAGCATGATGCCGGCGTCTCGGCGTGCAATCTTGCAGGGGTTTGTTTTTGCCGTCCGCAGTGGCGCGGGCGGACGAAATGCGCAGGGCGGCCAACTGCATTCTGCGGTGGGCGCGCCGGAATAAAACGCTTTCTTCGCCCAAACAAAGAAACGTGCTTGGCACGCCAGCTGCAATGTGCAGCCTCACCGCCGATTTCATGACCGGATACGTACAACATCATCTTCGCCGCGCTCGCGCCACCTTCACGGTGGGCTGTCAGCAGCGCTGCGTCATGATGCGCCCGGTCGCTTCCGTTTGGATTAATAAAACCGACGCGGGCCTTCAGAACTAAACCTCCGAATCAACGGAAGCGTTTAACCCTCTGAAGCCCGGCCGGTCCCCAAACCAGCCGAGGAAACGCTTTCGTCCGTTTTTCCTCCCATGACAACGATCACCAATCCCGTCCTTCCCGCAAGTCGCAGGGCCGCCGTGCGCACGTCTGCCGAGACGTTCCGTCAGCCGAGCTACGAGTGCCAGGAGCAGCACGACGAGATGAAACTCGTGGTCTATCTCCCCGGCATCGAAGCGTCCGGCGTCGAGATCGAGGCCCACGGCGCTGATCTCACGGTCACCGCGCGAAAGCCACACTTTGTCCGGGCGAACTGGCAGGCCCTGCATCTCGAAACCGCGCAGCGCGACTACCGGTTGCGGCTGCGGCTGGGCGCGGGGCTGAACTACCCGGACATGCAGGCTGAGATGAGCCATGGCGTATTGACAGTAACGATACCCAAGCTCGCCGTCGCCGCCCGCTCGCGCCTGAGGGAATTCGTGTGACTTTCGCTCCGGCTGGGTCGGAACGCGTGAGTGTTCGGTGGGCCTTTCCCGCCGCAAACTCATTGCCCCGGCCCAGCCGGGGGCTGAATTCACCCCACCTGCCCGCTGGTGCTCGCCGGCTGTGGCGACGAGCGCCAGCGAGTGGATTTGGCGATGCGGGTCGCTTCCCGTACGCTCGCGCGAGCGCAAAAAAAGCCGCGCCCGGAGGCGCGGCTTCGAAGGTGATTGTTGCGTCGATGCTGCTCAGGAGGCGATCACTTCGCCGGGCTCCTTGGCGAGCGAGGCGGCGGAGGTGCCGGCCAGGTGGACCGCCTTGTAGCCACCGATCGATTTGAAGTAGAGCATCAGCCCCAGGTAAATCAGCGCCATCGTCGCAGGAATGAACGAGTCCGCCTTGAGCGTCTTGCGGTCACCAGTCTGGTCCGCGGCCACCATCGCCTTTTGGGCTTCGGTCTTGTCCTTCGCCTCCTTGGCCTCGGCCAGTTTCTTGCCATCGATGGCGTTCACCGGCGCAAAAATGAGGAACTTCGAGGGATTCTCGACCTTGACGGTTTCATACACGGCCGGATTGCTCGCGCGCAGGGTTTCAGCGGCAAAGCGATCCTTGCCGTAACCAAGCCCCGGGCCGCCAATCAGCCCCGCGGACAACATGCCGATGCCGCCCATGATCGAAATCGCGACGGCGCCGGTTTGCGGGAAACGGTCGGACACCACGGCCAGCATCGTCGGCCAGAAAAACGTCTTGCCGATGGCGTAAACCGTCAGGGCTACAAAGGCCATGGCAACCGTCTGGACGCCACTGGTGAGTTGAAGTCCCACGCACGCAAGCACGGCGCAGGTGAACAGCAGCGCCACCGGCGAAAGCCCGAGTTTCGTTTCGATGAAGTTGGCGCAGAAACGCAGCGTGAACATCACGGCGGACGTCCAGATGAGCAGCCATTTGCCCTGCTCGGATGTAAACAGGTTGCCCGTAATGTTCGCAATCCAGCCATCGGTGCCGAGTTCAACTGCGCCGACCAACGCATGGGTCACAAAGAGCACGAACAGCAGGATGGATCCGAACGAGAATTTGGTCATCACGCCGACGGCGACAAGGAACACACCGGCGACGATATACCCGACTGAAGCCGGGAAGCTGGAAAGCCCGAACAGCGTGGCGAGCGGTCCCGAGACGAAAAGGCTGAGCAGATAACAGGCGACGGCGGCGCCGAGAATGCCGACATCCTTAAGCATCTCGCCGAGTCTCGCGCCCTTTTCGGATGCTTCTGATTTGGGCATCTTCTGGCCCAGGAACATCACGCCGTAGATGACCGTCGGCACGAGATAGAGCGCCAGCTGGGTCTTCCAGCCGACGTGCATCTTGTCGTCCAACACCCAGCCGACGGCGGCGCCAGCGACGATGCCGGCAGGCCAGCTTGCGTGAAGAATGTTGAGATAATGCGTGCGGTTGCGCGGATAGATGGTTGCGACGAGCGGATTCGCGACCGCCTCGAGCGTGCCGTTGGCCAGCGCGAAAATGAACATGCCCCACGTGAGCAACTGATACGCGTTCTGGGGCGTCGTGGCGGCAAATGTGACGAAGGCGGAAAGTACATGCAGGGCGAAGGCGGCAATCACCAGCTTGCCATAGCCGATGCGGTCACAGACCACGCCGCCGATGATGATGCCGAAACAGAAGCCGGTGAACCCGGCGCCGCCGATCGCACCAAGCTGAGTGGCGGTGAATCCGAATTCACCGGCCCAGTTGTCGAAGATACCGCCGCGAATGCCAAAGCCCATGCCGGCGGCAAAAATTGCCATGAAGCCGGCGGCCAACAGCCGTTTGGCGTTGGGAACGATGGCCACGTTGCTCACTTGAACGTTACTCATAGATGTGGTTTCAACCAATTATTGTTTGCGCAAATTCGCCTCGCCCGACGATTTAATGCACGCAACACCGCGGAAGCTGGCCATCCAGGGAGAAGATGCGGGGGTCACGTCCATGAAGGCAAAGGGGAA
>JBBRCR010000122.1:0-18287 GCA_038204695.1 Opitutales bacterium
GGACGCCAGCCCGCGCGTCCATGCGATCACCGGCGCCCGGATCGTGACATCTCCCGGCGCGGCCGTCATCGAGCAGGGCACGCTGATCGTGCGGGATGGCGTGATTGTCGCTGTGGGACCGGAGGCCGACACCAGAATTCCCGCCGACGCCCGCGTGTGGCCCGCCGCAGGAAAAACAATCTATGCCGGCTTTCTCGAACCGCTCGGCGAGGTGCATCTGCCCGCAGGTCTGAAAACGGAGACAGCGACCACCAGTGTTGGGAGCAGCGGTGGTCGCGGTGGCCGCGGCGGTGCGTCGGCGGCTGCGCCAAGCGAATCAGTGTCGCCCGCAGCGGTCGCGCGTTCGTGGAATCCGCGCGTCACGCCGGAGCGCGATGTCTCGAGGGTGCTCGTCGCCGACGAACGCGGGGCGACGGCTTTGCGCGAGCTCGGATTTACCAGCGCCGTGGTGGCACCCGGCCGCGGGATTTTTCGAGGCGAAAGCGCACTCGTTAATCTCAGCGACCGCTCGCCGAACGCCACGCTCGTTCGTTCGCAAGTGGCGCAACATGTCGCGTTCGAACTCAGCCCACCGCGCGGCGGTTATCCGGCGTCGCTCATGGGCTGCATCGCCCTCATTCGCCAGACGCTTCTCGACACGCAATGGCTCGAGGCAGCCCGCAAAGCCTACCGGAAGAATGCCACCGTCGAGCGTCCCGAGGAAAACGCCTCACTCCACGCGCTCATCGATTACGTGAACGCGACCAAGCCCGTTGTCATGGACGCGCGCGATGAACTCGATGTGATGCGCGCGCAGAAAATCGCAGCCGAATTCAACCTGAAGCTCGTGCTCCGTACACGCGGCACGGACTACCGCGTGGCTGATGCGTTGGTCGCTGCGAAGACACCCGTGATCGTGCCGCTGAACTTTCCCGCCGTCCCCGAAGTCGAAACGCCGGACAAGGCCGCGAACGTTTCGCTCGCGACGCTCCAGCACTGGGAACTGGCGCCGTCAAACGCCGCGAGACTTGCGGCGCGCGGTGTGGCGGTCGCATTCACCACCGCCGGTCTGACCACGCCGGCCACGCAATTCTGGACCAGTGTCCGGCTCGCCATCAAACGCGGGCTCAGCCCCGATGCGGCGCTCGCGGCCATCACCACCGCTCCGGCGAAAATGCTCGGCGTCGATGACGTCGCCGGTGTCATCGCGCCCGGCCGGCTCGCCAACTTCGTTATTGCCACCGGCGATATGTTCACCGCCGACAGCACGGCGGAAATCACCGACGTGTGGGTCGACGGTGATCATTTCGAAACGGCGGCGGCGGATAAAGTCGACGCCCGCGGCACCTGGAAAATGACGTGGCACGGCGTGACCGCGCCCGATGAATTGAAAATCGAATCGCGCGCGAGCCCGCCCACGGGCAGCGCCGCGGGTGCCACCGCGAGCGCCGCAGGTGGACGCCCACGCGCCCGCCTCGGTGACAAGGATCTGACGATGGTGCAGACCCGCGATCGCCTCACGCTACTCGCTCCGGCGGAACTCTTCCTGGGCAAGGACGCGAAGGGCACCGTTCGCATGGGTGGCACGGTGACTGGCGGGTCAGCCGAAGGCTCGGGGCTTCTCCCCGACGGCACGGAGTTTCGCTGGCGTGCGGAACGCACCGCGACGATCGACAAGCAAGCCGCGTCCACGCCACGCGAAGAAAAGTTTTTCGCCAACGCCGAAAACTGGCCCGCGGGCGCCTATGGCCGGAAAGGCATCCCGGCGAAGCCGGAGTGGGTGCTCGTCAGGAACGCGACGCTCTGGACGAGCGGCCCCCTGGGTCGGATCGCCGGTGGCGATTTGCTCGTGCACGCGGGCAAGGTTGCAAAGGTCGGTCCGAATCTCGTCGCCCCCGCAGGCGCCACAATCATCGACGCGACCGGCAGGCATGTCACCGCGGGCCTGCTCGATTGCCATTCGCACACGGCGATTTCGCGCGGGATCAACGAGGGCAGCAGTTCGGTGACCGTCGAAGTGCGCATCGGCGACATCATCGATGCGACGGACATCGGGATTTATCGCGAGCTCGCCGGCGGCCTGACCGTGGCGAACATCTTGCACGGTTCGGCGAACGCGATGGGCGGACAAAACCAGGTCATCAAGCTCCGCTGGGGCGCGCCGCCCGAGGAGCTGAAGTTCGCGGGCGCCAAGCCCGGCGTGAAGTTCGCCCTCGGCGAAAACGTGAAGCAATCCAGCCAGGTCGGCTCACAATCAAGCCTGCCGCCGCGTTATCCGCAGACACGCATGGGCGTCGAGCAGATCATGTCCGACACGTTTGCACGCGCGCGGGATTACGAGCGTGAATGGGCGGACTGGATGGCGGGAAAGTCACCTCTGCCGCCACGCCGCGATCTCCGGCGCGAGGCGGCGCTCGAAATTCTCAAGGGCGAGCGGATCGTGCACATTCACTCCTATCGGCAGGACGAAATCCTCACGTTTATCCGGCTCGCCCAACGCGAGAAGCTAACCGTAGGCACCTTTCAGCACATTCTCGAGGGCTACAAGGTCGCAGACGAAATCGCCAGGATCGGTGCCGGCGGCTCGTGCTTCAGCGACTGGTGGGGCTACAAACAGGAAGTCATCGACGCGATTCCGTATGACGGGGCCATGATGCGCGCCGCCGGCGTGGTGGTCTCGTTCAATTCGGACAACAATGAACTCGCCCGCCGGCTCAACACCGAGGCGGCCAAGGCCGTAAAATACGGCGGCGTGCCCGAGGACGAGGCCCTGAAATTCGTCACGCTCAATCCCGCCAGGCAGCTGCGCATCGACGCTCAGGTGGGCTCGCTCGAACCAGGCAAGGACGCCGACTTCGTCATCTGGAGCGGGAGTCCGCTCTCCACCTACACGCGCGCCGAGCAAACCTGGATTGATGGGCGCTGCTACTTCTCACTCGACGATGATGCCGCGCTCCGCGTCGCCGCGACGACCGAGCGCGAGGCCCTTGCGCAGAAAGCCCTCGCCGAACGGATGCGCGCGCTAAGCTCAGGCAGTGGCGCGGCGGGCGGCCGCAGCGGCGCATCCGGCGCCGCGACGGCCGCCGAGCCGACGGCGATCGTTCGAGCGATACAAGCATTCGAAGAACGCCGCGCGCGCGAGTATCAATCGATCTACCACGACGGCGCCGACACCTCCAACTGCACCACCCATGCGCTCCAATAAGTTCTTCCTGCTATTCGCATGCGTGGCGCTCGTTGCCCGTGCGTCTGACAACATCCCGGTCGCGAAGCCCGGCACACCCGTGCTCCTGCGCGGGGCCACCGTGCACACGGTGAGCGGCGCCGATCTGACCGCGACCGATGTGCTGCTGCGCGACGGCAAGATCGCCGCGCTCGGGCCGAAGCTCGTGGCGCCCGCCGATGCCACCGTCGTGGATGTGAGCGGCAAACACATTTACCCCGGACTGATTTCAGCGCAGACCTCCCTCGGATTAACTGAGATTAGTTCCGTGCCCGGCTCGGTCGACATGAGTGAGACCGGCACGCTCAATCCCAATGCGCGGGCGCAAGCCGCGTTGAACCCCGACAGCGAACTCATCCCGGTGTCGCGCACCAACGGCATTCTCACTGCGCTCAGCGTGCCGACATCAAGCGGACTCATCGCAGGGACCTCGGCGTTGATCCGCATGGACGGTTGGACGTGGGAAGACCTCACCGTGCGCGCCGCGGTCGCGTTGCACGTCTTCTGGCCCAATATGACCGTGAACCGCGACCCGGGGTATCCGCGGCCGGTGGCCGACCAGGAACGCGCAATCACGCGCAACATCACGAGACTCCGCGACGCTTTCGCCAGTGCGCGCGCGTACCAAAAAGCGAAAGACGGTGCCGGGAAACCAATCGATATCGACTCGCGTTGGGAGGCGATGCTGCCCGTGGTGCGCGGTGAATTGCCGGTCTTCGTTCACGCGGATGAACGCAGCCAGATCGAATCCGCCGTCACGTGGGCCAAGGCCGAAAAACTCAGGATCACGATCGTCGGGGGGCTCGAGGCGTGGAAAGTCGCCGATCTGCTCAAGGCAAATGACATCGCGGTGATTGTCAGTCCGGTGCTCACGCTGCCGCTTCACCGCGAAGATCCGTTTGATGCGACCTACGCCAACGCCGGCAAGCTCCATGCGGCCGGCGTGCGCTTCTGCATCGCGGGTGAGACCGGCGGCATGGCCGCGACCGCCGACCGCAATCTCCCCTATCAGGCGGGAAAGGCCGCCGCATACGGGTTGCCCGCGGTGGAGGCGCTGAAGTCCATCACGCTTTATGCCGCACAACTCCTCGGCGTCGCCGGCGAGCTTGGATCAATCGACGTTGGCAAACGCGCCACGCTGATCGTCACCAACGGCGACCCGATCGAAATCGCGACGAATGTCGAGCAAGCGTATATTGACGGCGCAAAGATCGATCTTTCGAACAAGCACACGCGCCTCCACGACAAGTACCAAAAGAAGTACGACCAGCTCAAAGCCACGAAGACGTGAGTGCGCACGGTTCGCGGAGCGCGATCGAACGTGACTGCGGATCGTGATCGAACGTGGCTGCGAGCGCCAGCGAGTGGAAGGATCCCAATCCTTGGGTCACAGAACGCTACGCCGCCTTCGATACGATGGAGGAAATCGTGCGGACCGAGGCGCCGTTTGCCCCGCTGTATTTCGAGAACAAGTGTCACCTGGTTCATCCCGACGTGCGCGGCTGGCAGGACCACGCGCTGTACGCGATCGACTGGCGCGACCTGTGGCTCGAGGCCGCGAAGTGAGCAGGACAGTAATCTCACAGCTGTAGCCCGAGCCCGGCTTAGCCGTTGTGCCGCAGTGATTCGTCGGAGGGGCGACTTTCCTGTCGCCCGAGACCGGTGGATGAAAGTAATTCGGCGGCTGGAAAGCCGCCGTTCCGGGAGTGCGCCCACCGTGAACGCGTCCGTCTTTCGCCGCGGGGTCGGCGCTCCGCTGAGACACCAAGAATCCTTGTGTCGTCCGCCGCCCCCGCTCACCGTCGCGCAGTTCCCGGAGGCCCCTCTTTTTTCCTATGAACTCCCCGTCTTCAAACGAGCTCACGCGCCGTGACTTCCTCCAACACGCTGGTCGCCTCGCGACCGTGTCCGCCCTCGCCGGAGTGACCGTGCCCCATGTACACGCCGCCGGCAGCGACATGATTCAGGTCGCGCTGGTCGGCTGCGGCGGCCGCGGCACGGGAGCGGCCGGCCAGGCCCTGTCCACCACGAGCGGGCCAATCAAGCTCGTCGCGATGGCCGATGTTTTCGAAAACCGCCTCGCGACATCTTTCGAGCGGTTGACGAAGCAGTTCGAGAAGACGCCCACGAGCCTCGATGTGCCGCGGGACCGGCGCTTCATCGGCTTCGACGCGTATAAGTCCGCCATGGACGCACTCAAGCCGGGCGATGTTGTCATCCTCGCCACGCCACCCGCGTTTCGCTGGGTGCACTTCCGCTACGCGATCGACCGGAAGCTCCATGTGTTCATGGAGAAGCCGGTCACGGTCGACGGTCCCACGAGCAAGCGGATGTTTAAACTCGGCGAGGAGGCCTCAGCAAAGAACCTCAAGGTTGGCGTCGGCTTGATGGTTCGTCACTGCAAGGGCCGGCAGGAGCTGTATCAGCGGCTGCGTGACGGCCAGATTGGCGACATCGTGGCCATGCGCGCCTATCGCATGGGTTCCGGTGGCGGCACGGCGGGCCCGAAGCCCGCCGGCATGTCCGAAGTGCTCTATCAGATTTCCAAGTTCCACGCGTTCCTGTGGGCGAGCGGCGGCGTGTTTTCGGATTACTATATACATCAAATCGACGAGTGCTCGTGGATGAAGGACGCCTGGCCGGTGGAGGCCATGGCGGTGGGCGGCCGTCATTATCGCGGCGATTCACTCGACCAGAATTTCGACACCTATTCGGTCCAGTACACGTACCCCGACGGCACGAAGCTCTATTACGAGGGCCGCAACATGCCCGGGGTCCACAACGAGTTCGCGAGTTATGCCGAAGGCGCAAAGGGCTCGGCCGTCATCACGACGCGATCCCATACGCCTGGACAGGTCCGCATTTACTCCGGTCACAACATCCCGCGCATTTTGTCGCCGAAGGACAAAATCGATCTCACCGACAAGAATCTGCGCTGGGCTCACCCGCAGCCGGAGCAGAATCCGTATCAGCTCGAGTGGGACGACCTGGTCAACGCGATCCGGATGGATCGGCCCTACAACGAGGTGAAACGCGGCGTGGAGGCGAGCCTGGTTGGATCCATGGGGCGCATGGCGGCGCACACGGGTCGGATCATCACGTTTGACGAGATCCTGAACTGCGATCACGAGTTCGCGCCCGGCGTCGGCGAACTCACGAACGATTCGCCCGCACCGCTCCTGCTCGAGGCCAATGGCCGCTATCCGGTCCCGCAGCCTGGCATCCAGACCGCACGCGAATACGGGCCGGTCATCGCAGCCACGACCACCGCGAAAACGGCTGCAAGGTAACCCCGGCTGGGCTGGTCGATTCGCCGGCGATTTCAAGGTCACAAAGCTGACCGACGGCGTCTCGCGGCTGATCTTTACCCGGAGCTTCACCGCCCCGTGGATGAAGAACGCGAGACATGGAAGAACGCGAGACTCGGAAGACTTTGGAATCTCCCGCGTCTTATTCTCTTCCCGTCTTCCCCGTCTCCCAAGTCTTCATTCGACCGCCGGGTCCTTTCCCTCATCAGTCAGATCTCGACACCCGGCTCGCAGTTGCTAGCAGGAAAGCGCGCGTTCACCCACTGACGCGCCCCACAACCCCTCCCCTCCCATGCGCCTGACTCCGCGCCTGCTCGCGGTGAGCCTTGCCGTGCTCACCCTGTCTCCGTTCTCCGCCGCCGCAAATCTCTCCGGCCGCGTTCGCGATGCCAACACCAACGCCTACCTCCTGGGTGCCACCGTTACCCTCCGTGAGCTCAGCCTCGAGGCCACCACCGACCGTGAAGGCGGTTTCGTCTTCAACGACCTGGCCGCGGGAACGTATACGCTGGCGACAGCGTATCTCGGATACACGGACGTCACGCAGAGCGTCACCGTCCCGGCCGATTCCACCCGGCTGCTCGATGTCACCATCGGTGCCGAGTTGGTGAAGCTCGGCCGCTTCGTCGTCGAGGGCGCGCGCGAAGGCCAGGCCCGGGCGCTCCAGCAGAAGCGTTCGGCGAACATGATCATGGACGCCGTGTCGGCCGATGCCGTCGGCAAGTTTCCCGACGGCAACGCCGCCGAGGCGCTGCGCCGCGTGCCCGGGGTCTCGCTCGAAATCGATCAAAGCGAAGGACGTTTCGTCGTCATTCGCGGGGTCGATGCCGCGTTGAACAACGTCACGCTCAATGGCCAGAACGTGGGCTCGCCCGCCGAACAGGGACGCCGCGGGCTGGCGATGGACTCCGTGCCCGCCGACCTCATCTCGCGGCTCGAGGTCGTCAAGGCCGTCACGCCGGACCGTGACCACAACGCCATCGGTGGCTCGGTGAACATTGTGACGCAAAGTGCATTCGATCGCGCCGAGCCGTTCGCCTTTGGCTCGCTGAGCGCGGGCTACAATGACTTCGCCGGAGAGTGGGGCTGGCAGGCGGGAAGCGTCACGCTCGGCCGCGTCTTCGGTCCGCAGCGGAAGTGGGGCATCATCGGTGGCGCCAGCTACTCGAGCCGTGAATACGCCTCGCAGACTTCCGATGCGATCGACTGGTCCGCCGCCAACGGCTTGTTCCGGCCGGCGACCCAGGAATCGTTCGACTACGAAATCGAGCGCACCCGGCTCGGCGCCAACGTGGCGCTCGAATACCGCCCGCAGGAGGCCCACCAGTTCTATATTCGCTATAATTACAACGAGTTCACCGACGAGGAGGGCCGCCAGAAGACCGGATTCAATTTTGCCCTCGGCACGCTCACCAACCAGACCCCCGCCAGCGGGACATATAGTCAGGGTCGCGCGACCAAGGAATACCGCGATTACAAGCAGAACCACATGATCGACGCGCTCGCGATTGGGGGCCGGAGCCATTTCGCCGAGGGCTACCAATGGGAGTGGCAGGTCGGAAACTCGCAGGCCGAGCGCGAGACGCCGCGACGCGTCGACTGGGAGTTTCGCTCGGCGGCCAACGCGTTTCCCAACTCGTATGTGCTCGGCGGCACGATTCCGATCATCACGCCCAACGCGGCCTTCTACAGCGCGGCCAGCTATCCGTTCCGGCGCGCCCGGTTCCGCACGGACAGGGAGGACGAGGAGGTGTTCTCCGCCCAGGCCGACGTACGCCGCGACGCCCGGCTCGGCGCGATGAACGGATTCTGGAAAGTCGGCGCCAAATTCGTCAAAAGCGAAAAGAACCAGGATCGCTCGAACGCGAACTACACTCTCGCGGCGGGCGCCGCCAATCTCTTCACCCTCGGCGATGCGGGCCTGGCCGGCGCCGAACCAGGGGGGTTCATGCGTGGCCGCTACCGCCTCGGCCCCACCATCAATCTGTCCGCGCTTCAATCGTACTTCCGCTCGAATCCCGGGCGTTTCACCTATGACGCCAACGGTTCGTTCGACAACTCCATCACCGCCGACTACGACGCGACGGAAGAGGTGCGCTCGGCGTACGGCATGGCGAGCGTGAACGTGACGCCCACCTTCACCGTGGTGGCCGGCTTGCGGGTCGAGCAGACCGACGCCCGCTACGCGGCCAACGAGATCAACACCCGCGCGGGGACCTTCACCGGCTTCAACCGGATCGAACTCACCAAGGACTACACCCAGGCGCTGCCGGGGATTCACCTGAACTGGCGGCCCACGCGCCAGGTCGCGGTGCGCGCGGCGTGGACGAATACGTATGGAAGAACCAATTACACAGACCTCGCGCCGCGCAATGTGCTCGACAGCGTCGATCTCGGCGGCGGCGTGTTCGAGGGCAGCCTCTCCTCCGGCCATCCCGGGCTGAAACCGTTCGAGTCGATGAATTTCGATGTGGCGGCGGAATATTACCTGAAGTCCGCCGGCATTGTTTCGGTCGGTCTGTTCCGCAAGCGGATCGAGAACCCGGTCTACCGCCGCTCCGACACGCTCTTCAACACCACCTACGGCGGGCGCAACTTCTCGCGCCTCGGCGTGACGCGCCCCGAGAATGCCGGCACGGGTCGGATCAACGGCCTGGAGGTGAACTACCAGCAGTTCTTCAACGCGCTGCCCGGCGTGCTTTCCGGCTTCGGGGTGAACTTCAACTACACAATTACGGATTCGTCGGTGACCGTCTTTGGCCGCAGCGACAAGCTGCCCTTCTTCAAGCAGTCGGACGAGATCGGCAACATCGCGCTGCTGTATGAAAAATACGGATTCGAGGCGCGGATCGCGCTGTCGTTCAACGCCGCGTATTTGGAGAGCGTCGGCAACACGCGCGCCAGCGACGAATACACCGACCGACGGCGGCCGGTTGACGTGAAGCTGAGCTATCGGATCAACCCGCGGCTGCGGGTGTTCGTCGACGCCCTGAACGTGAACAGGGAGCCGCTGCGCACGTACGCGGGCGAACCCGGCCGCTCCAGCGGCTACGAGATCTACTCCTGGAACGCGAACGTGGGCGTGAACTGGCGGCTTTGAGCCTCCTCATTTCACCGTCCGGCCGACCGGCCCGCGATGTGAATCGACTCCTCTGGGCTGGCGTCTGCGCGCACCGGCCGGAATCCTTCTCCCTTCCGCGTATGAAACGTCTCACGCTGCTGCTGGCACTCCTGGGCCCCGCCTTCGCCGCGGAAAGTCCCCCGCCTCCGATCGGCCAGCTCACGACGCCGGGCTGGCGCTACCAGGAGATTCGCCGCTACCAGGCGCCTGACGCGGGCCAGGGCGTGGCCGTCGACCGCGAGTTCTTCTACGCGATCAACAATCACGCGATTGGAAAGCACCGCAAGGACACCGGCGAACGCGTTGCCCAATGGGACGGCGGCGCGGGCGGAGAGATCATTCACCTGAACGCGGGCTTCATTCGCGAGGGCCGGCTCCATGTCATCCACTCGAACTACCCAGGCGTGCCGATGCTCAGCTCGCTCGAATTCTTCGATCCGGCCACGCTGCGCCATATTGGATCGTACAGCTTCGGACGAATGGACGGGTCGTTCACGTGGCTCGATCGGCGGGAAGACGCTTCGACCGGGCCCGCCGCCAGTCGCTGGATCGCGTGCTTCGTCCACTACGGAAACCGCGGCGCGGAGCCCAATCGTGACGGAACGTGGACGCAGATTATCGCCTTTGACGACGAGTGGCGGCGCACCGGTGGCTGGGCGCTGCCGCCGGCGCTGACCGACCGTTTCGGCGGCCGGGGATACAGCGCCTCGGGCGGGGGCTTCGGCCCGGGCGGAAACCTGTATCTGACCGGGCATGACAACACGGAACTGTACGTCGTGACCTTTCCGCAGGCCGGTTCGGTGCTGCGCTGGATCGCCACGATCCCGTTTCCCTCCGAAGGCCAGGCCTTCTGCTGGGACCCGCATGAACCGGGGGTGCTCTATTCAATCGTCAAGAAGACCCGCGAAGTGATCGTGGGCCGGGTGACGATTCCGAGGTAGCGGGCTTGCGCCAACCCACGACCTCAAAACTCGACGCCGGTGGTGAACCTGAGCGTGCTCAACATTGGCCAAGCCAAGCGTGGGACACAGAACTGGGCGAGACGCCCATGCCACTCGATGCCACTCGAGCCACACCTGAAAATCATCCTCGATTCGCGCGGCCGGTTCCCAATTCTGGTGAGCTTATGAAAGTCGGCATCGTTGGCGCGTCGGGCTACTCCGGCGAAGTACTGGTCAAGCTCCTGTTGCGGCACCCACACGTGACGCTGTCTGCGGTCACGTCGCGGACGCATGCGGGCAAACCACTGGAGGCGCTCATCCCCGCGGTCCGCGGCGCCACCCGCGGGCTGGCCTTCACCGACTCCGATCCGGCAGCGCTCGCCCGGACGGACATCGATTTGTATTTTCTCGCGCTGCCGCATGGCGCGGCGGCGACGTATGCGAAAGCGCTCGTGCCAGCCGGGAAACGCGTGATCGACCTGAGCGCGGACTTCCGGATCGCGGACCTCGCCACGTATCAGAAATATTATGGCGAGCATCACGCGCCGGAACTGCTCCCGCTCGCGCGTTTCGTGCTGCCGGAGCTGACGCCGCCCGCGTGGATCCGCGAAGCAAAGCTCGTGGCCGCGCCCGGATGCTATCCCACGAGCATCATCGTGCCGCTTGCGCCCCTCCTCAAAGCGGGCGTCGTCACGCGTGAGCACATTGTGGTGAACTCCTGCAGCGGCATCAGCGGCGCGGGAAAAAAGGTCGAGGAAACCTACCTCTTCGTCGAACGGGCGGAAAGCGTGAAGGCGTACGGCCTGATCAAGCACCGGCATCTCGCCGAAATCGAAGAGCAGCTCGCGTTGTACAGCGGCGCGAAGGCGGTGATTCAGTTCAACCCGCATCTCGTGCCGATGCGGCGTGGTATTGCCACGACCATTACGGTCCCGGCGGCACCCGGCGCCAGCATCGAGTCGTTGTATGCGGCGTGGCGGGGCGCCTACGGCAACCGCCCGTTCGTGCAATTGCTGCCCACCGGGGAGACTCCCGATACGGCACACACCGTCGATACGAACCGCGTCGACCTGTCGGCGGTTCACGACCCGCGCACCAACAACTTCATCCTCACCTCCGCGGAGGACAACCTGGTCAAGGGTGCCAGCGGGCAGGCCGTGCAGATTATGAACCTCTGGTGCGGATTCGAAGAGACGGCGGGACTCGTCTGATTTTGGATTTCGGATTCTCGATTTGCGATATCCTGCCAGCGAGGACGGCTGCGGGCTCTTGCGTCGCGCGCATCATACGGGTCGACCCGCTCCGCCGCCGATTTCTGCCGGCTCATCCGCAAATCTGCAAAAACTCTTGTCACGCTCCGCGACGCCCGCGCAAAGTGCACGTTCGTCTCAACACCTCATGATCGAATTCAATAAACGTGTCCTCTTCGTTGGTTTCGGCGCCGTCGCCGAATGCACGCTCCCCATTCTTTTCAAGCACCTGAAAGTGCCGGCCAGGAATGTCACGGTCATGGATTTCGAAGACCGCTCGGCCAAACTCGCCGAATGGACGGCGCAGGGCGTGCGCTTCGTACGCGACCGCGTGACGGAGGAAAACATGGGCGCGCTGCTCGCGAAGTACGTCGGCGCGGGTGACCTGCTCATCGATCTCGCGTGGAACATCGACGCACTCGAGATTCTCCAGTGGAGTCACGATCACGGCGTGCTCTACATCAACACGTCGACCGAGCTGTGGGATCCCTATTCCTCCGGCAAGAAGCAGCACCCGACGGAGAAGACCCTTTACTGGCGCCACATGAATCTGCGCCGGATGCTGGCGAAGTGGCCGACCAAGGGGGCCACCGCAGTCATCGAACACGGCGCGAACCCCGGCCTCATCTCGCACTTCGTCAAGCAGGGGCTCATCGACATCGGCCAGCGCCTCATTGCCGACAAAAAGCTGAAGGTCAGGGCGGCGGAGAAGGTCACAGACCTGATCACCACCCGCCAGTTCAACCATCTTTCACGGGCCCTCGGCGTGAAGGTCATCCACTGCTCGGAGCGCGACACGCAGATCACGGACAAGCCGAAGCAAGTCGACGAGTTCGTGAACACGTGGAGCATTGAAGGCTTCCGCGAGGAAGGCACCACCACCGCCGAGATGGGCTGGGGCACGCACGAGAAGACGCTGCCGAAGCACGCGTTTCGGCACAAGGAAGGCCCGAAGAACCAAATCTGCCTCGCGCGGATGGGCATCAACACGTGGGTGCGCTCCTGGGTGCCCGACTACAACATTCTGGGCATGGTCGTGCGGCACGGCGAGGCGTTCACGATTTCCGACAAACTGACCGTCTGGGAAGGCAGGAAGGCCGTGTATCGCCCCACGATGCATTACGCCTACTGCTGTTGTGACGAGGCGATCGCCTCGCTCAACGAAATGCGCGGCTACAACTACAAGTTGAACGCCAACCAGCGCATCATGAATGACGAGATCACCGGCGGCGCGGACATTCTCGGCGCGCTGATCATGGGTCATCCCTACAAGTCGTGGTGGGTCGGCTCCGACCTGACGATCGAGGAATCGCGCCGGCTCGTGCCGCACCAGAACGCGACGACCATGCAGGTGGCAATCTCGGTCGTCGCCGCCTCGATGTGGATGATCGAGAATCCGGAGTCCGGTGTGCTCGTGCCGGACGAACTGCCGCACGACTATGTGCTCGGCATCGCGATGCCCTATCTGGGCCGCTGGATTTCGAAGTCCTCCGACTGGACTCCGCTGAAGGATCGGGATCAGACCTTCGCGGCCTACAACAAGGCTGACCTCGATCTGAAGGATCCGTGGCAGTTCAGGAATTTCCTCGTTACCGACGCCGGGTGATGGCGGTCGGATATCCAGGTAATAATTCGTCCGCGCACCGGCCTGGCCTCGCGCGCGGACAAGTGTTCACGCGAGAAGCGGCCGCTTGACGGAGCGCTGCGCTCGTTCGAAAAACTCAAAACCTGCCTCGCATGATCTCACAGTCCCGCCTCAAGCAACTCGCCCGGGAAAACGGCACCCCGCTCTTTGTCATCGACCATGACGCGTTGCGCAAAGCCTACCGCGAGTTTCGGCGACAGCTGCCCCGCGTGCAGGTCTACTACGCGGTCAAGGCCAACCCCGACCCGCTGATCGTCCGCACGTTGTTCCAGGAGGGCGCAAGCTTCGACGTCGCTTCGATGCCCGAGTTCATGATTGTCCACGAGAACATCAAGGATCTGCCGGCGCAGCAGCGGCAGGAATGGATCTGGGACAAGATCATCTACGCGAATCCGACCAAGCCGACCTCCACGCTCGAGGAGCTCAATCAATACAAGCCGCTCGTCACTTTCGACAACCGCGAGGAGATCCACAAAATCAAGCAGCACGCGCCGCACGCCGGCCTCGCGCTGCGTCTCAAGGTTCCGAATACGGGAGCCATGGTGGAGCTTTCCTCGAAGTTCGGCGCTTCACCCGGCGAGGCGGTCGATCTGATTCTCGAGGCCGCGCGCGCGGGACTCACCGTCGAGGGGATCAGTTTTCACGTCGGCAGCCAGACGACGAATTTCGACAACTACGTCCAGGCGCTGAATCTCACGGCGAACATCTTCCAGGAGGCCAGGGATCGCGGGTACACGAAGATGAACCTGCTCGATATCGGTGGTGGGTTTCCGGCGCCGTACGATGCGACCGTGCGACCGTTTCGGGAGCTGGCCAGGGTGATCAACACCGAGATCGACCGGCTGTTCCCCAAGGAGATCCAGGTGCTCGCGGAGCCCGGCCGTTTTCTCGCGGCGGTCTGCGGCACGTCGGTCGCCGAGGTCATCGGCAAGGCGGTGCGCGACGGCAAGAACTGCTACTACATCAATGACGGTGTCTATCACACCTACTCGGGCGTCATTTTTGATCACTGCAAATACCCGGTGAAGGCGTTCAAGAAAGGCCCGACGACCATCTGCTCCGTATTCGGTCCGACTTGTGATGCGCTCGATGTCGTCTCCATGGCGGAAAACCTGCCGGCGCTCGAACGCGGTGATCTCGTGTACAGCGTGAACATCGGCGCCTACAGCCATGCGAGCGCGACCTATTTCAACGGCTTCCCGCCGGCGAAGGTCGTGCACGAAAACTTTCACGAGACGAAGGCGTGAGCAGCGGACGTCCGAGCCGCCGGGATTGAGTTTCGTCAGTGGCGGTGAGCGCCAGCGAGTGGAAGTGGCACGGGCGTCCCGGCCGTGGGTTTGGAGTAGCACGGGCGTCCCGCCCGTGGGTTTCTTTCTGTACAGCACGACGGACGCCCCGCCCCAGGCTCGCGCTTCGCGCCGTACTTCAATTCACAACGTTCTTCACGGGCGGGACGCCCGTGCTACACCGGCAGACGGGCGGGACGCCCGTGCTACGTCGGCAGACGGGCGGGACGCCCGTGCTACACCGGCAAATGGCGGGACAGCCGCGCGAACCCAGACACGGCTCCGCAGCAACGAGAGGCGCATGCGCTCAACTGCGATAGTCGGCGTTCTCGCTGACGTATTCGTGCGTCAGATCGCCGCCAAGAACGGTCGCCGCCGCCGCTCCATTGCCGACATCGATCGTGAGTTCAACGCAGCGTTCGTGCGGAGGATAGTCGATCGGCGCAGTGAACACGCCCTCGGGTGAGGGACGGCTCGCGTACAATTCGGCCCCACGCAAATGCGCCACGAGGGCAGTTTCTTTTTCCGGGTTCAGCTGGAAAACGCCGGCGGCGAAGATTTCGATTCCGCCCAGCGTGGCGCGCAACTGGGACAGGTTCATGCCGGGCGCGTGTGCTCCCGTGTGTTTTCCAATCGCCTGGATCAGCCGGCCAACATTTGGATCGTTGCCCGCCACGGCGCATTTGAAGAGCGGCGCGTTGACGATCGCCTTGCCGAGCGCGCGGGCGAGACCGAGGGAGGCGGCGTTCCGCACCATTACGCGGATGACGTGACGCACGCCTTCGCCATTGCGCACCACGTCTTCCGCCAGGTCGCGGCAGACTTGGTGGAGCGCACGCTCGAACGCCCCGAGGTCGTCACCGGGCATGCGTCCGGACGACACCAGCACGACTGTGTCCGATGTGCTCGTATCGCTGTCGACACTGATCGAGTTGAAACTCGCATCGACTGCCCGCGACAGCATCGCGCGCAATTCCCGCCGCGGCACCGCGACATCGGTGAGCAGGTACACCAGCATGGTGGCGAGGTTCGGCTCGATCATGCCGGCGCCTTTGGCGATGCCCACAATCGAACCCGCCCCGCACGCTGCGCGGCGCACCTTGGGATACAAATCGGTCGTGACGATGCCTTCGGCCGCGGGAAGAATTGAACCGCCCGTGAGCGCACTCACGGCCTGCGGCAGCGCCGCCGCGATCGCATCAACCGGCAGCGTCCAACCGATCACGCCGGTCGAACTGGGCAGAATGTTCGCCGGCGTGAAGCCGAGCAATTGTGCGGCTGCCGCGCAGATTCGCTCGGACGCCTCCACGCCACCGGGCGCGCAGACGTTCGACACCTTGTTGTTCACGACAATCGCGCCGAGCGTCGGCTCCGTCAGCCGTTTCCGCCCGACGATGATCGGCGCGCCGGGAAACGCGTTGCGCGTGAACATGGCGGCAAAATCCGGCGTCGGTTTGTCCAGCGCGATCACCGTCAGCGTCATCTTCGCCGGCTTGGGCGCTTCGCGCGGCATGAAATCAAAGCGGGTTGTGCCCACGCGAAAACCAGCGGGCAGGGCTCCCTGGCTGGCCAGCCAGGCGCGGTGTGATTCTCGGTTTTGGAAAGTCAGGCTCGTGCTCGGCACGCGAGACAAGTGGGCGGGCGAGGCCACGGAGTGAAGAAGATTTTTTCCGCGGCGGTGAGCGCGACCGTGGGAAAACAGCACGCGGGCCGCGGCGAAAGGCAGCGTCGCCCGCCACCCGGCTGAAAATTTTTATGGAAATGCGCAGCACAGGTGGCTTATTGCATTCTTCTGTTCGCCACCGTGACCGTCCTGCCATGTCTATCTCTCCGTCGTTTGGCCGTGTATCGCGCGGCCTGATTTGCCGATGAACGTTTCCGAAGTCACCGCGAAGGCGAAGGTCCTCCTCGAGGCCCTGCCGTATATCCAGGATTTCCGCGGGTCCACGTTTGTGGTGAAATACGGCGGCAGCTTCATGGATGATCCCGATCCGGTGAGCCGCACGCGCGTCGCGTACGACATCGCGTTTCTCGCCGCGTGCGGAGTCAACGTCGTCGTCGTGCACGGCGGCGGCAAGGCGATTACCCGCGCGATGGAAACGTCGGGCCTGAAGGCCAGCTGGGTGAACGGACTGCGCGTCACCGACGAGGCCACGATGGCGGTGGTGAAGAAGACCCTCGATGAGGTGGTGAACAAGGATGTGTGCGATGCGATCGCGACGGCGCGGGGCCGGCCGAAGGGATTGCCCGGCGACACCGTGCTCGTTTGCCAAAAACTCACGACCGACGACGACGGGAACACCGTCGAGCTTGGGTTTGTGGGCGACGTCACCGAGGTGAAGGTGAAGCTGATCAAGAAGGAGATCGCCGAAGGATTTATTCCCGTCATTTCGCCCGTGGCCGAGGGTTATGACGGCAAGCCTTACAATGTGAATGCCGACCTCGTGGCCGGTCGCGTGGCCAGTGCACTGCGGGCGCGGCGGCTCGTGTACATGAGCGATGTTCCCGGATTGTTGTCCGATCCGCCGGACCCGGAGTCGCTGATTTCGACGCTGAAAACGAGTCAGGTGGACGAGCTCAAGAAGAAGGGCGTGATCGACAAAGGCATGCGACCGAAGGTGCAGAGCGCCATCCGGGCGCTGGAGGAAGGCGTGCAGCGGGTTCACTTCATCGACGGCCGGCTGCCGCATTCACTGCTGCTCGAAATTTTCACCGACAAGGGCATCGGGACGGAAATCGTGCACGGATGAGTCACACCGAAGTGTGATTTTGGATTTTCGATTCTCGATTTTCGATTGGGGCGCCACCGAATCGCTGCCGTTGAGACCCTCCTGGCTGAATTCCCGGATATTCAATCCTCGATCTTCGAGTGGCTCTCTCTGAAATCCGAAATCGAGAATCGAGAGTCCAAAATGAACAATCCCTCCATCGTCCGCACCAACACCGCCGAGCTCTATGACGCGTACGTATTGAAAAACTACGCACGCGCACCACTTACCCTCGTGCGCGGACGCGGCACCCAGGTTTGGGACGACGCGGGCAACAGCTACCTCGATTTCACCTCCGGCATCGCGGTGAGTGCGCTGGGGCACTGTCACCCGCACTGGGTGGCGGCCGTGCAGCGGCAGGCCGCGGAGTTGATCCATGTCAGCAATCTGTTTCGCAATCCGCAGCAGGGAGAACTGGCGCGCCGGATCGTGCAGCGCGCCGGGCCGGGCCGGGTTTTTTTCTGCAACAGCGGCGCCGAGGCCAATGAGTCGCTGATCAAGCTGGCGCGTTTGCACGGCGTGGAGAAGTCGGGCGGCGAAGAGGGCAAGTGCTTCAAGATAGTCTGCGCGAAAAACGCGTTTCACGGCCGCACCTTCGGCGGCATGAGCGCGACACCGCAGGAGAAAATCCAGAAAGGTTTCCGACCGCTGGTCGACGGATTTGCGTTCGGCGAGGTGAACAACCTGCAGAGCTTTGTTGATCTCATCGATGACCGGACCGCCGCCGTTTTGCTCGAAACCATCCAGGGCGAAAGCGGGATCAATG
>JBBRCR010000123.1:0-18212 GCA_038204695.1 Opitutales bacterium
TGCCCGGACTGCCGCGCGTCCTGCTGATTGGCGACTCGGTCTCGATGGGGTATACGTTGCGCGTACGCGCGGCGCTGAAGGACCGGGCGAACGTCCACCGCGTGCCGACGAACGCGGGCGCGAGCAGCCAGGGCGTGGTGAATCTTGAGCGCTGGCTGGGCGACGGCCGATGGGACGTGATACATTTCAATTTTGGGCTGCACGACGTGCGGCTGCTGAAAGCGGATGAGATCAACGTGCCGCGCGAACGCTATGAGGCGAACGTGCGCACCATCGTTGCCCGGCTGGAGCGGACCGGCGCCTCGCTGATCTGGGCGACCACCACGCCCGTGCCCCCGCAGCGACGTCCAGGTCAGTATCCAAGAAACCCCGACGACATCGTCGCGTACAACGCGATCGCCGCGCGGGTGATGGGGGAGCATGGGATTCCGATCAACGATCTCCATGCGGCCGTGCAGCCGGCGATTCGCGAGCTGCAGCCGCTCGATGACGTGCACTTCAATGCCAGGGGTTACGATGTTCTCGGCGCCCGGGTCGCGGAGTCGATTGCGGCGGTGCTGCCCGGGCGCACGAGCCGCGACGGGCGCGGCTCCGCCGAGCCGAGGATCACGCCCCTCGAGCCGCGCGTCTGGAGCTGCGAGTTTGAAAGTCGCGCGCTGGGGTTGCCCATGCGTTTCCTCGTGGTCCTGCCGGAGGGCGCAACGCTGGCCAGTGCGCCGCTCCCGGCGATTTATTTCCTCCACGGGCGCGGGCGGCACGAGCGCACGCTGCTTGAATATGAGTCGACGCGGTCGCGAGTGTTCGCGTCCCCCTGCGCCGTCATCCTTCCGCGGGGCCGTGACGGCTGGTACGTGAATTCCCCCGTGGTGCCGGCCGATCGTTATGCCGATTGCCTCGATGAGGTCATCGCGCTGGCCGAATGCCATTTTCCGTTGGGCCTCGGCGCGCGCTCGCGGGCGATCGGCGGCTGGTCGATGGGTGGCTATGGCGCCGCGTATACGGCCGCACGACGCGGAGATTTTGCGGCGGCCGCTCCGATCATCGGCATCCTCGATTATCCGCGCGCGGAGATTGAGCCGCGCAGCCAGAATTACGCGGTGCAGCCGCGTTTTGGCTCCGATCCGGACGTGTGGGCTACATTGAATCCCCGGCAGATGGTGGCGAACCTGCGCACAACGCAGCTCTTCGTGGCGTATGCCGATCAGGCGGCCGAACGGCAGATGAACGAGGTCTTCATTGCGGATGCACGGGCGGCCGGTCTGGCGGTGGAGGTGATGCGTATCTCGGGCGGACATACCTTTCCCGTGGTCGAGCAAGCGCTGCCCGCGGCATTTGCGTTTCTTGAAAAGACATTGGCGGCGCGCCGGCACGAAGGCGCCGCGACCGCCGCGAAATTCGCCGTGGTGCGCAGCCTGGCCGAACTGCGACCGTATCTGGCCCGTGATGGCGTTCGGGTGCGACTGGCGGCTGGCACGTATTCGCTGGACGACGCCACCTCAGAAAACTTCCTGCACTTCACCGGTAGCGACAGCCATTTCGATTTCACCGGAGTTCGGCTCGAGGTGGAGTCAGCACGTTTCAGGCAATTCAAGGCCGGGATCAATCTCTTGCTGCTGGCCGGCGACCGCATCGTGCTCGAGGGACTCGCGCTCGAAACGCTCGGGGATACGCCGCCGCGCGGAGGCTGTCGCGCGATCAGCGTGATGGGACGCGGCGTGGTCGTGCGGGATGTTTCGCTCCGTCTGTCCGGCTCGTTTCCGTACGGATACGGTAGCTTCTTCGGCATTGGCGCGGGCGCGGCGATCAATCCGGAGAAGCAGAATGGCATTCGCGTCGGCGGCATCGACGACCAGATCATCAACTGCCGCGTGATTATGCGGTGTTTCGGGCATGGCATCTTTCTGCGGGGGGCGCAAAACGCGCTGGTCCGCGATTGTTATGTCGAAGGCGCGCTGCGGAGGACGGACGATATTCTCGCCGAACAGGCCGGCCCGGCCTTCGAGCAGAAATTCACGCAATACACCGGCGATCCCATTCCGCCCGGCGAAATGACCTCCCTAAGCGAAGACGGCATCCGCGCCTATCCCAACGACCCGGAGACCAAGCGGCGCACCCAGGACATCCGGGTGGAAAACTGCCGCGTCACCCGGATGCGCCGGGGCATTTGCCTGGCGTATGCGGCCGGCCGGAATGTGATCGCCGGCTGCGAAGTGACCGAATCGGAGCGCGTCGCCTATCATGTGCAGACCGATACGACGATCCGGGGCTGCCGCGGTGACGCGTTGTATTCACAAGTCTTGGACATATCGACGGCTGCGGCGAAAAACTCGGATGTGGAAATAGCCGTGCTCGATAGCCATGCCTTCTACGGTCACCGGGTGCTCGCCACCGTCAACGGCTCCGGTCACCGCCTCGTGTTGACGGAAGCCGGCCCTGGGTTCGTGTCGGCCAGCCTCACGATTGATCTGGGGCAGGCCCGGAGCGCTCCAGGAGCGGAGCCGGAATTGTCGCGCGCGACCCGCATTGACCTGAGCAATTTGACGGCCGCGACGGTCATGCTCCATCCCACGGCGACGGCGAGCACGGTGGTGAGCATGGGCAGCGTCACTGATAAGGGCACCGGCAACAACGTGCGTCGGAAACAGTGAGCGCGGATTCACGTTCACCAGCTGGGTATCCCGCGGCCGCGTTGGACTGCATGGCTCCGACTCAAGCGGCGAGGGACGCGGCAGGAACAGGTTGCCGGCCGCACAACTCATCGCGATCCAGGACGCGGGACCATGCAACTGGCTGACGTCCATCTATGCCCAATGAAAACACCATCGTCCGCCATGTCTCACCCGGCAGAGCCGGATGCTCTTCGGCCAGGAACCCGCGGCGAAGATACAATTGAATCGCCGGCGCATACTCGGGCTCGTCGGTCGTCCATAATCGAAGGGTCTGCTTACCCTCTTGTTGGGCCCGCGTAATCACCCAGTCGAGCATGCGGCTGCCCGCTCGCTTGCCTCGAGCCTCCGGTACCAGTCCGAACCACGCCAGCCAGGTCTCGTCGGGCTGCGCACGATAGTCGTACAAGCTGGCGATCCCACGAATCCCCCCGCCACTGTCATGGCCGGTCCAGAATCGCACCCCCTTGAGCCGGCGAGCGGCCAAAAAGCCTGTGTGCTCAACGGGCTGCAAGGCCGCGAGAAGAGCGAACTGGTGTTCCTGTTCCCAGGGAAAAAGTTCGGCCGCGAGGTGCTGCGCGGCGGCGAGATTCCTGGCATGGAGTGGCTGAAGTTCCATCGGGCTAGGACAACTAACAAATTGGACTGCGGCCACGAGCCGCAGACGCGTTCATCGCCTGTTAACGCGAAACCCTAATATTTTCCGCCGGATAAAAATGTCTCACTCCGGCAGCATGCATCACGGCTCAGCTCAACGTATCCAAATAATGGAGAGCCGGTTGGCGCAGGGGGCGGGAAAGCTCCTGTGAGTGTGCCGCCATCAGGCGGGCTTTTTTCTTTGGCGGGGTTGCCGAGCGGGGCTACTTGACAGAGGGCGTCAGGCCCCTTGGGGGTTCAGGCGCCCAAGTCCCAGCGCCGGAAATACAGCGCCTGCCGCACGATGGGGAGCGTCCGCTTTTCGAGCGCACGCATCTGCGCATCGCTGAGCGGCGTGAAGGCGGCGGCCGACTGCACGTTTTCCTCCAGTTGCGCCACCGTATCGATGCCGATGATATTCGTGCTGAGCGGAAGCGTGCAGTTGTAGTACAGTGACTCCTGCATCGTGAGTGTGCCGGGCTTGGCGGTTCGCATGCGCTCCTGCTGTTTCTCCAGCGGTTCCGGTTTCCAGGATGACAGCAGCCGCCCGCGCGTCGCGAGTTTCATGCCGATGATGCCCATGTTGCGCTCGAGGCAGGCCGGCAGCAGATGCTCGACAAAACTGAGGTAGTGCCGGTCGGCGGCGTTTACCGCCATGAGAATGGTGTCGAACGGGTAGCGCTTGACCGCCTCGAGCAATACATCGGGATCAAAGTGGCCCGTGATGCCGAGGAAGCGCACGCGGCCCTCGGCGCGGGCCTGCTCGAAGGCGTGGACGACGCCATCGCGCGAGAAGATTTTCTCCACTTCCTCCATCCGCTGCACGTTGTGCATCTGCCAGAGATCGACGTGGTCGGTCTGCAATTGCTTCAGGCTGAGGTCGAGTTCCTGGAGTGCGCCGTCGCGATCGCGCTTGCCGGTTTTGGTCGCCAGGAAGACCTCCCGGCGGCGCTCCTTGATCACGGGGCCGAGGTGCGTCTCGCTGATGCCCTTGCCGTAGGCCCGCGCGGTATCCACATAATTGACACCGAGGTCGATCGCGCGGTGGACAATGTCGGCGCTGAGCTTTTCGTTCCCGGCAATTTCGATCGCGGCCTGGCCGCCAAGGGAAAAGATGCCGACGCGATAGCCAGTCCGTCCGAAATTGCGCGTGGGCATGGCCCCGGCCGTGCGCGGATTGTGCGGCAGTTGGAAGCGGTGCTTGACCGGGGTGGAGGTGGGCACGGGGGCGGCTTGATTCTCCCGGACCAGCAGAGTCATCGAGGCTGCGAGGCTCGAACTGAGAAACGCGCGGCGATTCAGCCGCGACGAGGTAACGTGTGCAGTGGCCATGCCGAAAGGTTAGCGGCCAGCGCGGCTGAGATCCACGCCAAACGTGGCGGTAACAAAGCGCCGGGCGTATCTTCTGCAGATACGCTCCAAAAGCGGCAGTTGGATCGGCCCTTCCCCGTCTTCCCAGTCTTCCAAGTCTTCCAAGTCTTCCGCATCTTCCCTCGCTACCCGCCGGCCGAGTTGAAGGTGCGCACCGCATCGAGCATTGCCAACACGTTCGCCGTGGGCGTGCGCGCCTGGATGTTGTGCACGGTGTTGAACACGAATCCGCCGTTGCGGCCAAAGATCCGGCAGCGCGATAACACCTCGTCGAAAACCTGCCGTGGGGTGCCGAACGGCAGCGTGTGCTGTGTGTCGACGCCGCCACCCCAGAACACAAGTTCGCGGCCGTAGGTCTGCTTGAGATGCTCCGGGTCCATTCCCGTCGCCGAACATTGCACGGGGTTCATGATGTCGAAGCCGGCGCGGATAAAGCCCGGCAGCAAGGGATCGATCGCGCCGCACGAATGTTTGAACGTTTTCCACGTCGTGTGCTGGTGGATCCAGTCGTTGATCCGCCGGTAGTAGGGCAGATAAAGCTCAGCAAACGTGTCGGCCGAGCAGAACTGGGAGATCTGCGTCCCAAAATCGGTCCCACACACATTGAACACATCGAGTGAATCGCCGACGATCGCATGGAACCGCGCGAGATTTTCGAGTGCGATGTCCACCTGTTTCGAGAACACCGCGTGCACATAATCGCGGCGCGCCACGAGTGAGATGTACCATTCGGTGACGTCGCGAATGCCTTTCGGATGCCGCAAGCCGGGCGCGACGACGCGCGCGATGTCGCCGAGTGCCGTGCCGCCCATGCTGGCGACGACCGCGCGTTGCGAGCCGCGCATAGCCGGCACGTGTTTCTCCCAGTGGGCGAGCGCGCGGGCCGACAGCGGTTGGTACTCCTCCAGATTATCCTCGGGATTGAGCCGATCTTCGTCGATCGGTTCCTGCCGCACGATCGTATCGAAAAAATAACCACTGGCGGGCATGTGCCCGCTCGCCGGCACGCTCGTGTCACCGACGGGGTAAATGAAAACGTCGCCGTTGTCGTCGGTGCGCGTCTGAAACCCCGCCGGCACGAGCACGATTTGGCCCCACGGGCACCGCCACTCGCGCCACGGACCCTCGAGTGGGAAACCAAAACCCACGCCCGCCGGCGGCACGCCCATGCAATCGATGCCCATCGCCTCGCGCAGGTCATCGTTGACCTCACCCAGCATCTGCCCCGGCTCGAGCACCCGCACGGGGCCCGACGCGAGCCCGAAATGCTCGCGCAACGCGGCGACGACGCTGATATGGATGCCCGTGACCGACGTGCTGCCGAAATCCATGGGCACGCGGCCGGAGCGGTGCGCGAACGCGTCACGAACAACCTCGCGCGACGAGCGGGCTGGCTGGCGCGCGGTCGACGGAACTTTTTCGGTGGTGGACATGGTGATATCTGAAATCTGGAGACGGAAAAGGGCCGCGCCAATCCGGTCGACTTTGCGTCAAGTGCCGGTCGTGGGTTCGGCGGCGTCACGCGACGCTTCGATAAAGGCCTGGATGTTCCCGGTGCTTACGCCCGGTGGCATGCCGCCGGCACAGGACAGGATCAGCCGCGACTGATCCGGAGTTTCCGCGAGCAGCTGTCGGACGGCGGCGCGCACCTGGCCGGGCGTGCCTTGCGCCAGCACATCGCGCGGTGGAATCGTCCCGAGAAACGTGAGCCGGTCGCCGGCGAGCCGCCGCATTTCCGCGAGGGGCGTCTGAATGCCTGGATTGTAGAGATTGATGCCGAGGTCGGCGTAATGCGGAAGCGACTGCGCACAGGCGGCGTCGTTGTGGAAAAACTTCACGGCGACATCGGCCGCGAACAACTCGCGCATATAGGGCGCGGCAAAGGTCACGAAATCCTCCTCGCCGATGAAACCGACAATGTCGTCGAGCATCAGCATGCCGTCGATCGTCGGAAACGTTTCCCGCTGGAGCGCATGCCACTCACGCAGGAAATCGGTGATCAAGCGGAGCAGTTGGTGCACAGACTCGGGATCCGTTTTCACCGCCATGAGGAACTCGGTCGTGCCCATCAGGAATGTGGCGACATTGAGCGGCCCGCGTGAGACAGAGAAACGAATCTGGTGGCCGAGATCCTCGATGCGCGGCTGCGCCCATCGCAGCCGGTTTAACATGAAGGGCAGCAGCCCGTCGGTCCGCGGATTTGGCGCCTTGAGCCCGGCGATTTGCTCGACACTCGTGAGAATCGGTTCGGCGAACGGAAACTCGTCGCGCGGGAAAATGCAGCGGCTCCCAAACGCGGACGGCTCTGTGCACATGCCAAACTCCGACCAGAAGCCCGGGAGGAACCAGGCGTCCGGAAAGGCTTCAATGGCGTGACGATTGGCGTCGAACCAAAGATTTTCACTCGAGAGATAATCGGCGATCGCGGCGCCGTGCCAGCCGGGCAGCCAGGGCGAATCGATGATGAACGCCACCGGTGGCGTGCGCGTTTCGCCGCGAATAACGGCGAGCAATCTGTTCCATTGCGCCGTGGTCATGATGTCCTCCGATGGCGCGAAGCGGCCCGGAGGCGCGTCGTGGTTCCAGCCGCGGATGCCCGCGTTTCGGTTCCAAAATGCACTGCGCTGAGAAGAGGGACCAGCCGACGTGAAGCGCCCATGGCGTCGAATTTTGTCTTCAAAAATTCCGGCGCTCGCAATCAACAAAGCTGCGCGGCAAGTGCCGAAACCAGAGGCTCATCGTGGCTGCAATTGCCGGGCGCGTAGTGGCTGCGAGCGCCAGCGAGTGGACGAAGCACGGATTGCAGACTGCGTTGTGTTCTCTGTGACCGGCGCGCGACACAAACCGGCTACGGGCGCAGAAGCCGGTTGAGCGGCTGGTCGCCGGGCGCCAGCCGGTCGGCCCCGTCCGTCAGCCATTCGAGGTTCACGGAAACGACGCTCATCGCCTGGTTCTTGTAATGGCTGTCATGGCCTGGAATCGTGCCGCCCTCGTAAAGGATGTGGATCATGCCGTCGGGCGTCACGGTGAGGTCGGAATACCCGGCAATCCCGGGATCAATCACCTTCGCTACTGGCCAGGTATGCCCTTCGTCGTAACTCATCCGCAGCGTCAGATTCGTGCGGTGACGATTGCGGGCTGAGCGGGGCGTCGAGGCTTTCGGGGCCACCCACGGATCGTGGCGACTGTCGGGGTTGCAGAAAAGTATGCGGTTCTTCGACTGGGCGGGCTGCTGCGAATGGCGCACCATGCTGCCGAAACAGATCGGTTCGAAGAACGCGTCGTGAAAATACGGCTGCGACCAACCGGTGGCGCCGTCCTTGCTGGTGGTGATGAGCCGCCGGTAATTGATCGACTCGTTCCGCGAGTTGAACATCACGCGGCCGTCGGCCAGTTGGACGACGGACGTCTCGTTGGGAATGACGGAGATGTCGTTGTCCGGCACTGCCACGTCCCCCGCGCGCCAGGTGCGGCCGTGGTCGTCACTGTAGATCGCGACGACGATGGAAGGTCGGTGCGAACGATTCTTCGCGGCAGTCGTCTTGCCTCCACCATCTGACAGCCAGAACGGAACAACCAGCCGGCCGTTCGTCATTTGGATGCCGTGACCAGGGCCGGGCGCCAGCACCACCCACGGGTAGACCGCTTTGAAGGCATCGATGGTCGCTGTGATATCGACCGGACTGGACCACGTCACACCGTCATCCGCTGACTTGGTGGAGTAGCATCGCGCGTAATTGATCTGATAGAGCAGGTGGACCTCGCCCGTCACATAATCGGTGATGGGCATCGCGTTGTCGCATGGCAGGTCGCCGTCCGCGACGACCAGGCGAAGGGGCGCCCACGTCCGGCCGGCGTCGGTGCTGCGGCGCTGAACGATGTTGATCGGGTCCCAATCGCCGCCCGTGCCCTTGCGCGCGGCCGCGAACGCCAGCAGGCTGCCCGTCTTCGTCGCCACCATCGAGGCGATGCGGTACGTGAAGTAACCCTGCTGACCGGCCTCGTAAAGCACGGTGCGGTTCATGGCTGGCTCACTCGCGACGCCGAGCCCGTGTATCATACATGTTGTGACGCCAGCCAACCAGGCACTTCGCAATTTCATGGCCGCAGAATGTGGACAGAGTGCCGGCCGGGGAAGTCCGGAGATGGGGCGCGAAGAAGGAACCAGTTGTTAAATGAGACACCTCAACCCGCGGGCGCAGCCGCCGGAGTGGCGCCGGTCTTTGACCGGCGACCCGCCAGTCGGAGACTCGGGCTACGGGCGAAAACGAGGGCACTGGGTGTGAACCATCCCGGCTGAGCCTTGCTCACCCGTTTTCGGCCCGGCCGGGAATGTCACGCTGCAACAATATTTGCCGACCGCCGGCGTCACGCCCGCAGTTCAGCCGCTCACGCACCAGCCGGCATCGACGGGCAGCACGATGCCGGTCACCGCGGCCGCGGCGTCGCTGCACAGATAGAGCGCCGCCTCGGCGCAGTCGCGATCGGTCAGCGGTTTTTGCGTGAGCGGCTGCTTCCGTTTGAGAAACTCGAGGATCGTCGCGTCGTGCGTCGCGCGTTTTGCCATCGGCGTGTCGACGAGCGCCGGCGCAATGACGTTCACGCGGATCCCATGCTTCGCGTAGGTGGCCGCGGCGTTCTGCGACATCGCGATGATGGCCGCCTTGGCGGCGGCGTAGGCGACGGTGCCGAAGTATTCGATTGAAAACGAAAACCCAAGCACGCTGGCCATGTTCAAGATCGTGCCGCTTCGCTGCGTGGCGAGCCAGTGGACGATGACGGCGCGGTTGAGCTGCATCATCGCCCGCACATTGGTCGTCATCACCGCGTCCCAGCCCGCGTCGGTGCACTCGTGGAGGGGGCCATCCCCGAACGAGCGGCCGCTGATGCCCGCCACGTGAAACAGCACGTCCACCCGGCCAAAGCGATCGAGCGCGCATTGCAGTGTGCGCGCCGCCGCCCCTTCGTGGGTGAGGTCGTCGAGGTGCGTCGCGGCGGGCACCCCCGCCCGATCGAGTTCGGCCTGGAGTTGCACGGCATGTTCGCGCGAGCGCCCGACGGCCACGATGCTCGCACCCTCGCTCCCAAACATGAGCGCGGAGGCACGCGCGATACCGGTAGTGCCGGCGATGATACATACTTTGCCTCCCATTCGCGTGCTCATGGGGTTTGCTCCGGGTTGAACATTTCGCGTGCGCGCAGGGCGGCACCCACCCAGCCGGCGTCTTCCCCGAATTTCGCGATGCGAATCGGAATTCGATAGCCCACGGGTACGCGGAACGCGCTGGCGTTGAGCCGCTCTTGAAGTTGTTTGAGAAACACATCCGCCGCCTGCGTCGGGCCACCCGCGAGCAGGATCAATTCCGGCGTGTAGGCGTAATAGGCGTTGAGCAGCACCGCGGTGAATCGATCCAGCCAGCGATCAAACAGCTCCCGGATCACGCGGTCGCGGCGGCGTACGGCGGCGACAATGTCGGGAAAGAGAATTTCGTCGGTGGGCATTTTGTTCAACGTCGTGGTGAGTCCGCGGGCGACATGATCGCGCACGAGCTGCACCAGCGCGGTCACCGAGGCGAGGCTTTCGCCGGTGCCCTGCGGGCCGGTGAGGCAACGGGGGCCGTGGAGATCGATGATCATGTGGCCGCATTGCGTGCCACGTAGAAAATGCCGGTCGGCGAGGAGCCGTCCATCGAGTACGACACCGGAGCCGATGCCGGTGCCAAGGGTGAAAACGACCAGGTCGTCAACGCCGCGGCCGGCGCCGGCGCGCCATTCGGCGAAGCAGGCCAGGCGTCCATCGTTATCCGCCATGGCCGGCACCTGCCACCGGCGCCGCAGGTAAGGCACCGTGCGGTGGCGATCGAGTCCGCGAATCTTGCCGGGCAGATAAACACAGCCGATCTCCGGATCAACCGGGCCGGTGATCGCCGCGCCGAGGCCGCGGAGTGGCGCTTTCGATTCTTTCAGGAGCCGGCCGACGAGGTGATCGAGTTGTCGCTCGAGAGCGCGCAGCGACTGACCGGGCCGCGTGGCTTCAGTATCGCGCGCAACGATCCGGCCACGGTCGTCGAGCAGCCCGCCCTTGAGCCGCGTTCCGCCGATATCGAGGCCGATCCAGCTCATGCGAAAACGGCGCCCGTCGCGCGCAGGGTATCGCGCAGTGCGGAAACATCGAGGCCGCCGACCGGGAGCTTCATTCGCGCCGCCGTCGCGGCGGCCGTGCGGGCGGCCTGGCCCATCGCCATGCACTGGCCCATCGAGCGGACGCTCGCGTGTGCATCATGCGTCGCGGAGAAACAGCGGCCGGCCACCAGCACGTTCTCGATCTCGCGCGGCACCAGCGTGCGATAGGGAATGCCGACGCACTGTCCGTCGGGAAGGTAGCGCCATTTCGTATCCGCGCCCTCGTGATGGTCCTCGATCGGCGCGCCGCACAGCCCGATCTGATCGTCGAACTGCCGCGCCGAAAGCACGTCGTCCCTGGTGAGTCGATACAGCCCGTGCACCCGACGGGTTTCGCGCACGCCGATTTGCGCCCCAAAGGAGGCGAGCCGGGCCTGCTCGTAGCCGGGCACACGGTCGTGGAGAAACCGGATGTATTCCAGCGCCTGCTCGCGGCCATCCATTTCCGCTGCCGCGAGCAGATCGGGATCCGTTGCGTTGATTACGCTGCCGTTGGGGCGGCGCGCGACGGAGCCGAGCCGCGTCATGACCGTCGCTATCATGTGCTCGACCGGCGTGATGTGATCGCTGCCTTCGCGGCGCGGAAGCTTGTAGCCGAGTTGGTCGGCGGCCTCGCTCATGAGCGCATGGAGTTGCTCCTTTTTCAGTGATTTTCGCCTTGGCACGTCGACGTTGGCCATGCGGAAGGTCGTGGTGAGCGTCTGCGCGGGAGCCTCGGCGCCGGCGAGTTCAAAGGGCACACCAGCCAGCGCGCAAACATCGGCGTCGCCGGACGCGTCGACGAGTACTTTGGCGCGGACAAACTGCAGCCCGGCTTTCGTGGCGACCACGACGCCTTCGAGGTGCGCGCCACGGCGGACCACGTCCTGGACGAACGCGTGCAGCAGCACGTGCACGCCGGCGCGGCGCACGAGCCGCTCCCAGGCGACCTTGAGCTCGTCGGGATGATAGGTGATGCCGGTGCCTGCGCCGAACGTGTTGGGGCGTTCGACGACGGGCCCGATGGCGCGCAGCTCGGCAATGAGATCGTCTGGAATGCCCCCCACGACCTTGCGGTTGGTTTTTCCCGGTGTGTAGAAGCCGTAGAACGTATCGAGCACGGCGGTCGAGGTGCCGCCGAGGAACGGCAGCTTCTCGATCACGAGCGTGCGCGCGCCGGCGCGACCAGCCGCAATCGCGGCGGTGGCGCCGGCCGAGCCGGCGCCGATGACCGCGACGTCGAACTCGCCGTAGACTGGAAGGGATTTGGTGTAGGTGAACATCAAGTACGGTGGCTGGACGCGCGCACGGCCGGATTGTGCAGCGCACGGGCGTAGCGGGCGCGCTGATCGCGGATCCAGGCATTGTACGTGTCGCGCGTGTCGTTGAGGTGCATGTTCCGCAGCACGTGATGCCGCACGCCGCGGGCGTCGAGTTCGCGCAGCGTGAGTTCGTTGAGACACTGCACGATGCTCAACGCGCCGATCGACGACACCGGGCAGATGGCATACGTGTCGGTGCGGCCGGCGACCGTCACGCTGGTGTCGCCGAGCGGCATCGCGTTGTCGAGGAGGTGCACCGCGGAGCCGCCTTCCTGCGCGATGTGCCAGAATGTTTTTCCCGAGCTGTGCTTGGGTGCACCCTGGCGGGCCTGCTCACGCGAACACAGCAGTACGAGGGGATGCGCGGGATATCGCCGGCGCCACGCCAGCGCGATGTCCACCGCGACCGCGGTCTGGCCGGTCGCCGAAACCGCGAGCAGCGGTTCGCCGGGCGCAATGTCGAATTCGTCGAGCAGTTGATCGCCGAGACCTTCCACTTTCTCGAGCGCCTGGTTCAAACGAATGCCGTTGGGCCCGACGACATCGGTGAACGACGTGAGTCCGACCTGGAGGATCGGATGAAAACCGGTGAGCGCACCCATGCGGATGCAAAGTTCCTCGACCGCGAGGCGCGAGTGGCCGTTGGCATACACGTGGACGAGACCGCCGGCGGCAATCGCATCGGCGAAGAGCGTGGCCACGGTGCGGAGCGCCGGCTCCTGCGCCCGAAGCGCCGCACGGACGGTTTCGAGCCGTTCCGGAAATTCAAGGGGTGAGGTGGGCGCTGACGACGAGGTGCTCATTACGTTGAAAATTTCCGCCGAACGTCGTCTCACTGGTCGGCGAAGGCACGCCTGTTCTGTCGAGGTGTGCGGCGGGCGGTGCTAATCACAGCGGGAGCGGGGCGAAAGTGTTGAAGGAATACGCGGACGCGGGAGTCGTGACAAAGATCCGACGCAGTTCGGCCTCGGTGAGTCCCGCTTGGCGAAGTTCGATCGAAAATTCACGGAGGAGGTAACTCATGCCCGGCGCACCACCATGGCTCCGCCAGTAACCGCGGCGGGCCGCATCCATTCCAAGCATGATCTGATCCGGAAACTCGGGGAGTAAAGCGACGACAAGATCGCGGGTGGGATTTCCCTGCCCGGTCTTCCACCGGAATGCGCTGTCGTATTCGACTCGCACGCCGCTCGCGAGGATCCCGCGGTGATAGGTGACGTCCGGTTTCCGATCGAGGTGCGAGAGCACGACGTGCGAGAGATCCACGCCGAGATCGCGCAGCCGCGACACTTGTTCGAGCCCCAGGGTGCCTTGCTCGGTGTGCGTGAGAATGGGTGCTCCGGTCTTGCGATGGGTCACAGCGGCCGCGGCGAAAAGCCGCTCCTCCCGCGGCGTGAAGGCGCGGTCCGTCGCGATCTTGATTACGCCGGCCCGGTGAGGCGTGCGCCGGATGAGCGGACCATTGTAGTCATTTGCATCGATGCCAGTTTCGATGTCCGCCACGAAGAGTTCGGCGAGCTCGGTCTCGGTGTAGCGGCTGCCCCAATGACCCGGATCATAATATTTCGTGAGATGCAGTCCCGTGGGGGCGATGATGTGAACGCCGGCGCGCTGCGCGAGCGCCGCCAGCTTCACGACATTCCGGCCGCTATCACAAGGCATGGAGTCGACGAGCGACTGCCCGCCATCCGCGCGGAACGCACGAAGTTCGGCCACGCCACGCTCCACATCCGACAGCTCGAAATCGGGAGTGCCGTGTGTGGTGAAGCTCGGATCAATGATCAGGTGTTCGTGCGCATAACAAACGCCCAGATCGGTCGCGGCGATGTCGCCCATAACGGTGCGGACAAAACTCATGGTTCAAGTCGGTTCATGGTCTTCCCTGTCTGTGTGGTCTGAATTTCCGTGTCTCCCCCGTCTTCCCCCGTCTTCCCCGTCTTCCCAGTCTTCCAAGTCTTCCCAGTCTTCCAAGTCTTCCCAGTCTTCCCAGTCTTCCCAGTGACGAGCGAAAGGGAAAGCGGGTGCAGCGCGGACACATTCTTCACCGTGCCGGGTACGTCTGTCGTGTAATCGGACGCCTTCAAATCGGCGACCCAACCGGCGTGAGAGTCGTTGAGCGCGGAGGCGATCATGTTTTCGAGCGTGCGGTTGAGCGAGTTGCCGACGTTTTCCCGGACGTCGGCGAACGCATACAGCGTGCGCGCCAGGTGCACGAAGGTCGCATCCCAGTCACCCGGCTGCACCAGCAGCCGGAATGATGACGCCATTTGCGCGCCGGCTTTCAGCGGCGAAGGCTGGCTCGTCTGGACCATGGCGTCACCGAGGCGGCGGCCGAGCCCCTGGTCCATGGAGAGGACTTGCGGAGTGGAATTCCCGAGCACCGGACTGAAGAACTGCGGCTGGGCCTGGCCACCGCGATTGCGCACCGCGAGGCCGAAGCGTGAGTCGGCGAAGGTCGGAATGCGAAACGGACCGTCGTGCGGATCGGCGGCGAGCGCAACCGTGAGCCCGCCGGCCGTGACCATCGTGGTCGGGAGCGAACACATCCGTTCCGTCGACAGGAAGGCCAGCCGGGGGAACCGTTTCTCCTGCCAGATTCGCGACTGGTAGGTCGTATCCACATTGGCGACACCGAGCTCGGGCGCACCGGCGTAGCCGGCCGAATACCAGCCATCGCGGAGTGTCTTCAGGCCGAAGGAAATCCGGCACGTCCACCGTGCTCGCCCGCACATAGGTGAGATGAGGATCGCGATCGCAGGTAAGGATGAGGAACCGGCCCGTAAACGTCTGCTGCGTGCCGCCGGGCCGGTGCGTCACCTGAAGGGTGTGATCCGGCTTCAGCGCGACGGCATAGACTGAGGTGCTCAGTTCGCTGCCGTCGGCGGCGAGCAGCACGGAAATGTCCGGCGCGAGGAGCACCAGCAGAACAGTCGAGAGGAAGAGAGGACGCATGACGGAGAATGATGCGTTTCGGCCCCTTTCGCGAAAAATCCTGATTATTTCGCTGGCGCGGGGCCGATCGATCCGCGCAACACCAGCTGCGGCTCGATCACTCTTTTGCGTGCTCGTTTTTCCGGATGTTGGATTCGTTCGACGATGTGATCGGCCACCGCCGACATGACGTCGGGAATCCGTTGATCAACCGTGGTCAGCGTCGGCGCGACATGCTGCGCGATCTCCATGTTGTTGAAGCCCGTGATCGAAATATCCTCGGGCACACGCACGCCCGCCTCCTGAAACCGCCACATCGCGCCGACGGCGACTTCATCGTTGAGGCCCAGAAAGGCGGTCGGTCGCCTGGGCCGCGCCAGGAACGCCTCCGCGAGCGCCTTGCCGTAATCGTAGCTGCGCGTGCCCTGCGGTGAGAGCGTGACCATCTCGACGGCCGATTCGAAATCAAGCCCGCAGCGCTCCAGTCCCTTCTGGATGCCGCGCACACGGCTGTCGTTGAAAAGAAAATTCATCCGGATGCCGAGCAACCCGAACACGCGGTGGCCGAGCCCATGCAGATGGACGACCAGCTGTTCCATCGCGAGCGCGCGGTTGAGGGTCACCGTATCCTGTCCCGGATACTCGAATTGATCCGCGAGCAGAATCGGCGTGGCCTGCGGCCGCAGGAGGTCGGTCGCGGCCCGGACCTGTTCCGGTTCGAAACCGCCCAGGAAGATCACGCCCTCGACCCGCATCAACATGAAGTGGCGGACGATGCGCTCCGTCTCGGAAAAATCCTCGCGCGTCATCTCGATCATCACGGTGTAGCCGCGTTCCCGCAGGCATCGTTGCAGCGTGAAAATCTTCTCGTGCACGGCCGGCGCGTCCATGTACCGGAGGCAGATCCCGATCGTGGCGGTGCGGCCGCGCAGCAGAAAGACCGCGTACGGATTCGGTTTGAACCCGACCTCGTCCATTGCGCGGTGCACGCGCGCGATCGTTTCCGGCCGGAGGCCCGGCTGGTTGTTGAACACGCGCGAGACCGTGGTCCGCGCCAGTCCCACATAGCGCGCGAACGCGGCCGCCGACGTTATCTTGGATGGCAATTTCTGGCTCATGCCGCGAACAACGCCGCGAGGCTAGACACCGTGGCGATCAATCCGCAAGAGGGACCTGACCGTCGAAGCGTGATTTTTGAATGGAGGCCAAACGGCCTTGACGCGGACAGCTGTCGCAACTGCCATCGGTCCGCTTCATTTTGCGGAGTTCCCCGGCCCACCGTTCAGTGCCTCCCACGATGGCGCGCAATTTTCAACCGTCGCGGTTCGCGTGCCTTCGCGGAAGATTGCAGGGTGATGGCTGGGCGCGCTTCCTTTTGTGCACATGCGATCGATTGAAACCATGACTCCGGGCTCGTCTGCTTTCCGCGGCTGGCTGTTCGCCGCGGTGGCGGCGTTTGCATTGGCTGCCCGCGTGGGGGCGGAGACGGGTGCCATTCGGATCGAGCGGGCGTTCATGGCGGATGCGGCGCCGAGCAGTTTTGCCGTCTCGTTTTCGAACGGGTTGAGCGTCTGCTTCGATCCCGTGCGCGGGGGCGTCAACTACGTCTGGCTCGGCGGCTTCGATGTGGCCCCCGCGCGGCCCGGGCTCGGCAAATTCATCAAGCCGGTGAAACTCCTCGGTGACGTCCTGTATCGGGAAACTGGAGCCGCGCCATTGCGACGGGGCGATGCGACGCGGCCGCCTGTCGTTGTCTTCCATGGCTACCGGCTGCGCGACGGCGCCGTGGAGTTTGTTTACACGGTCGACGGCGTGCGGGTGCGGGAGGAACTGCGGCTGCGACCAGGCGGCGACGGACTGCTCCGGAAGTTTCGCCCCGACGCTGCGGATGCGGACACGCGCTGGTGGTATGTGCCCGGCGCGACCGGGGGTGCGGTGCTCACGTCACCGACGGGCGCGTTTGAAGGCAGCGGGTTTCGTTTCGACGCGCAGGGCGCGCGCGAGTTCACCCTCGAAATCGTTTTGCCTCGGAAATGATGAAGCGATTTTTCCCGCTCCGCGCCGCATCGACCCTCCTGCTCTGCCTGCGGTGGACTGCGCTCACGACCGAGGTTTCTGCGGCTTATCGCATCGAAAGCGTGCCGCTGCCGCCGGAACTGCACGGCGGCGTATCGGCGGTGAGCTTCACGCCGCGGGGTTCGCTCGTGCTCAGCACGCGGCTGGGCGAGGTGTGGATCCGCGCCGCCGAAGGCGGTACCTGGCGGAGGTTCGCCTCCGGCCTGCATGAGCCGATGGGACTCTTGGCGGACTCGGAAAGCGTCATCTACGTCGCGCATCGGCCGGAGTTGCTCCGGCTCACCGACACGAACGGTGATGGCCGCGCGGATACGTTCGATGCAATCGGTGCCGGCTGGGGGCTCACGAACAACTACCACGAATTGTTTTTTGGGCTGCGCCGCGATCGCGCCGGGAATTTCTACGGGGCGGCGTCGCTCGATTCGGCCGCCGAGAAGACGGATGTGACGCACACGCGCGGCGAGGTGAACACGGTGCCGGCCGCCGAGAAAGCGGGCCACGGCTCGGATGTGCCGCTCCGCGGATGGGCGGTTCAAATCACGCCCGATGGAAAAACGGTGCCTTTCGCGTCGGGATTCCGGCAGCCGAACGGCATTGGGCTCAGTCCCGATGACGAACTGTTCTTCACGGACAACCAGGGCGATTACAAACCGTCGTGCGGACTGCTGCACGTCGCGCGCGGCGATTTCCACGGCCACGCGGAAAGCTTGAAGTGGGAGCCGGACTTTCAACCCGGCACGCTCACGCCGGAGATTCTCTGGCGTCGCTACAAGGCGCCGGCCGTGGTGTTGCCCCACGGCGCCATGGGCGTCTCGTCCGGCGAGCCGGTCTGGGATTTGACGCGCGGCAAGTTCGGGCCCTACGGCGGCCAGGTGTTTTGCGGCGATTATTCGAATATCGTGACGCGCTCCGGTTTGGAAAAAGTGGCCGGTGCCTGGCAGGGATTCGTGTTTCCCTTTCTGGGGCGAACGGAGATTCCGCCGTATGCGACGGGCGAGCGGCTCGCGGCTGGCGGCACGCGCTCGGCTTTCGGCCCCGACGGTGCGTT
>JBBRCR010000124.1:0-18017 GCA_038204695.1 Opitutales bacterium
GCACTGAGGTAACCGTTAATTTACGTCCCGCGGGCGCTGGAATTTTTATTGTGCCGTGGCTGCGAGCGCCGGCGTGTGGATGTCCTTTTTGTCGTCGTAAAAAATCCACTCGCTGGCGCTCGCAGCCACGTTTGGGCAAACGCCGAAGGCCATTTCATTTCACGATTCCGTCGTGTGCCCGGCGTGGCACGGGCGTCCCGCCCGTGAATCCCACTCCATATAGCATTCCGGGCGTCCGCCCATGTTATGATTCCTACTCACCGACATACATCCACTCGCTGGCGCTCGCAGCCACTTTGAATCCACTCGCTCGGCCGCCTCGCAGCCGCAGGGCTCGCAGCCCCCGCCGGGGTTCAGCGCTCGGACACTGTATTGTCCGCGCCGACCAGCATTGCTGTCATCGCCCGGAAGAACACGTCCGTGTTGTCCATCGTTCCTGAGAAGAGCGCGGCGCCGCGGCCATAGGCGGAAATAGGCACGTCCGAGCCCGTGTGCACCGCCGAGGTGCCTGACACCTGGCCGGTGATGAGGTAGCCGCCGGCGATATCGCGCGCCATCGGGTTCGCCGGGTACGTGTTCAACGGGGCCGAATTGTTGAATGGCTGTCCGCTGTCGCGCAGCGGCTGCGGATTGCTCTGCCAATCCTCATAGCGGTCGGCGTTCGACCCGTAACCGACGAGCATTTTCCGATCGGGATTCGTGGTGGCGGGATAGCCGTCGGGCTGGATTCCGTAGATGGGAAAGCCGGCATCCTCGTACGTGCCGACGACGTTCGTGCGCAACTGGGCCACTCCGCCGCCGGCGTTCGCGCGCGTGTTGAGACTCGCCTGCGTGACCCGGGAAGCGCCGATAACGTTGACGCCACCAGTCTCGTGGTCGGCGGTCACCAGCACGAGAGTGTCGGGATTGGCGGCCGCAAACGCTTTCGCGCGAGCGATCGCGCGGTCGAACTCGATCGTCTCGAGAATCCAGCGCTCCGTGTCCATGGCGTGTGCTTGCTTGTCGATTGATGCGCCCTCGACCATGAGCACGAACCCGGCGGGATTTTGCGAGAGTACCGGCAGTGCAGCGGCGATCATCTCGTCGAGCATCGGCTGGTCCGGAAAACCATAATCGTTGACCACGGTGCGATTCCCGCGGCGGCCATCAATCTTGTCGGAGGCCACGTTCATATTACCGAGCGCATAAAGGCCGAGCAGTTTCGTCGTGGATTCGGGAATGGCTTTGAGCTGGGTGGCGTTGGCCGTGTAGGTGAAGCCGGCGCGTTGGAAATCGGTGAGCAGATCGCGCGTGGGATCGAGTACTCCGGCGGCCACGTTCCAGCCCGTGGCGAGTTCGGCCGGCAGTACATAATCGGTGGCACTGGTGCGGGCGGAGCCGGCCGTGGTGGACGGAAGGAACCACTTGCGGCCTCCGCCCATCAGGACAACAAGGTTGGCCGTGAGCGCCGTCTCGTCGAGGAACTGATCGCAAATGCCGGTGCCGTTGCTGCGATTCTGGGTGTGGATTCCCCAAGCCGCGGGCGTGGCGTCGAACACATCCGCCGTGGTGACGATCCCGAGCGACTTGCCCTGCGTGCGTGCGAGATACTCGCCCATGTTTTCGATCCGCGGATTATCAAACGCATCGGCGGTGTCGTCCGGGAAAACGCCTTCCTCGTTGTTGTCGTTTTTATTTCCCGTCGAGTAACACGCGGCGCCTGGCGCGGAGTCGGTGACGATCGCGTTCAACGAGCAGGTTTGCACGAGACCCGTGACCGGAAACGTATCCATGGCGAGCGGCGCCAGCGCCTTGCCCTGGGTGACGCCGTTGAGCATGAACCGCGCGGCCACGCGATGGCCGAGGCCCATGCCATCGCCAATCATCACGATGATGTTTTTCGCCTTGGGCAGTCCGGTCGCTGTCATCGACACGATTTCGAAATTGCCGGCGGCCACGACGGCTTGGCTGTTGGGGAGCTGCACGGCGTTCACGGTCAGCCGGTGAACGCCCGGCGTGAGATTGCTGTAAGCGCGCAGACTGGCGACGACGGTGTTGGCGGCGAGCCCGGCTTCGGTCGCACGCACGAGGGTAATCCCGCCGGGCACGTCGACGTCGTCGACATAGAACTTCACGCCGGCGATGGTTTGTCCGGCGTCGGGTGAAATCGTGGCCTGAAGATCAAAACGCTGGCCGGGCAGAAAGCGTGCGATGATCGGCGGCTGCGGATCACGGAAAGAAAAAAGGCTGCTTGGCGGCGTGAGACGGGTCACCCGGGGTGCGCCGAAGATCGTGGCAGTGCAGGTGGCGGCGAGTGTAGCCGAGAGGACAAAGCGGCGGAGGCGTGCTTGCATTGGGGGAAAGTCAGCTTTCAGGGGGCGGGGCGAATTCCGCGGCCGAAGCGGCGTCGAGCACGAGGCGCACGGCGGAGTTGCGACCATCTGCTTCCAACCGCGGACCAAGTTCGATTCGGCCGATGAGAGCGATGCGACCCGGCCGATAAGGCACGAGGCGGTTGGTGCCGCCCGCAATAATGACGTGAATCGTAGTGGGAGGCGCCGTGTCCGTGACGCAAATCCCCTTGGTCGCAACTGACACCGGCCAGCCGGCAAGGCGAAAAACGCCCGGCGACCGCTCCTGTTCGCGAATCATGTGGCCCGCGATCCGCACCAGCCGACCCTCGAGCGAACGCAACGTCGCGGAATACTCGAGTCCCCGATCACCAATCGGACCGTACAGCTCCGAGAATTGTAATTCGTTCACGCCTGCCGGCAGTGGCGGCAACTCGTCCCGGCCCGTTTGGTTGAGCGTCGAGAGCACCGCATGCGACTGCGCGGCAAGCCGCTGCCAGGCGGACACGGCAGACGAGCCGGCGGCTCGCGGAGGATTTGCAGGCTGCGAAAACAGAGCGGAGCCCGCGGCCCCCGCCAGTGCGGCACAGACGAACAGTTTCAACGGCACGGCTGGTCCGCTGGGTGTCGTGCCTTGCCGGCCACTGCGCTCGGTGTCTGGCGAATGAGCGGTGGTGCAGACCGGCTCACGCGTCGCTGGATGCCCCATGCGCGATCGCTAGCAGTTCGCCGAAGGAATGTCACGGGCAGTCAACGAAAAGGTGGCGCGGCTTTTCTTCGCGCGTCCTCACCGGCCATGAGATTCGGTGCACGCATGCTATCAAGCCGGTGAACGATCGGTTCGGCTTCACGCTGACTGGATCCAACACGAAACAATCTACCGAGGAGGCCCGCACGCAAAACAACTGCCGTGGGAGCGGTGCGGTGACCAATGGCGTCACCGCCGTACACCGCCGCCACGAGTTATCCCGACATTACATTGTCGAGACGGTGGCAAGACGACCATGCGCACGTCAGCCGCGGCGACGATTGATTACAAGCTGACGCGCAACGATCGCTTGTCGCTGTCGACCGAGGTGACGAGGTACGAGTCGCCGCTGACACGCACACCCGGCTTGCCCCCGACGGTTTTCGCATCGCGTACGAAGCACCCGGCCAGAAACGACCAGGCCCACGGCGACGGGTTCTGGCTTTAACTCTTTCGTGCAACCTGCATCAGGTGAGTGTTGACGTGCCACGTTTTCCTTCAGCCAGGAGCTCGAGCTCGCAATCCCAGCCGCCCCGTCCACTCCGCTCGACTGCGGCAGCGAACGACGAATGTTCACCGGGGTCCCTCCTTCGCGGACCGCGGCTTGCAGGCCCAGTCCGTGCGGACCCGGTCCTATGAAAAAATCCTTCCTCTTCAGTTTCACGCTCTTGCTGGCCCTGGCGGGCGGCGCGACAGTGGCAGCCGCCCAGGAGGCCCGGCTGCGTCCGGCGGGGGAATTCACGCTGCCGAACACTCCCGACGGCAACAGTCCCTTGTTCTGGCGGAACGATCGCTTGCATATCTTTACCTCAATCGGCGGGCCGCCGGAGCTCAGTGTGTACGATCCCGAACTCAAAGAATGGATCGTCGAAGCGGTGGATCTCACGAGCCTGCGCGGCAAGGGCGTCTGGTTTGAGGCGGCGTGGGCGGACGATGACGGCACCGTCCTCGCGTGGTATCATCACGAGCCGGGCGGGCTCTATCCGGATTCCAGGCTGACGGCGCCCATGATCGGCGCCGCCGTGTCATTTGATGGCGGATACACCATGCACGACCTCGGAATCGTGCTGGCCTCCGGCGACGACAACGATCCGGGCGCCCAGAACGGGTTCTTCACCGGAGGCCATGGTGACTTTTCCGTGGTCCTGGATCGCGACCGCCAGCACTTCTATTTCTTCTTCACCAACTATGGCGGCGATCCGGGCAACCAAGGCGTCGCCATGGCGCGCCTGGCCTTTGCCGATCGGTTCGAGCCGGTGGGCAAGGTGCACAAATTCCACAACGGGCAGTGGAACGAGCCGGGAGTCGGGGGGAGGATCACGGCGCTCTTCCCCGCGGCCAGGGCATGGAATCATCCTGACCCGGATTCGTTCTGGGGACCGGCGGTCCACTGGAATACGCACCTGAATAGTTTCGTCATGCTGCTCAACCGGGCGGAAGGCGAGCCGGGTTGGGCTCAGGAAGGAATCTATGTCAGCTTCGCGACGGATTTGAACCGGCCGGAAAGCTGGCTGCGGCCCAGGCAAATCATGGAACGCGCCGAGGTCCCCGGGTACCGGTCCTTCTATCCCCAGGTGTTGGGAATGGACCCGGGCGGCACTGACACGCTTGCGGGGAAAACCGCCCGCTTCTTCATCAACGGGACCTCCAGCTGGGAGATTGATTTCAATCCGGGAGTCGATCCTACGCAGCCGCCCGACCGTCGCATTCCGCCGCCCGACCGTCGCATCCAGCCCTAGAATTTTTCGAGGCAATAGCCGCAATCGAGTCGGTTCACTGCAGGATTACGAACCAAGGGTTGGAGTTTGGAGTTGGATCGACGTGTCGCCATGCGTTGCCCGGGGTGGCATGGGCGTCCCGCCCATGTATTCAAGTCGGCTGTACACCATGGGTATCCCGCCCGCCTTCGTGGCTTGCGCCCTGGTCGGACTGCTCGTCGATGTGCGTCCGGGGGGCCACTCGCTGGCGCTCGCAGCCACGGCGGCTCGGCAATTCTGAATGGGGCGTGCATCGTGCTCTCGTCGGTAGGACGCTGCCGTCATCTTCCAACCTCATCCCGCGCGAGCGAGGCTGGTTTCAGAACCGAAAATCTGACCGGTCTGTCTTCCTTGATCCTGCTCCTTTCGCTCAAGACTGGAACGTGCTCGTGAGGAACCACGATCTTTCCGGTGGGATGCGGAGCGAACCGGGGGTGCCGTCGTAGTTGGACGTGACCACGATCAGGCTGTCGTCGCCGATGACGTTGCGCGCATTCAGCTGCAGCGACCACTTGATCTTCCGACCGAAGAACTGATCCCGCCGGTAGCCAATGAACGCATCACCACGGAAATCCGTCCGGCCGAAATACGGAGCGTTGCTGGATCAATATTCCCATCCGGCAGCACGACGGGATCGGCGGCCGTGTAATTCGTGTCACTGTCGCGGCGCCAACCCACGAGCGAGATGAGGTAACTCTCCCACCAGTGGCTTTGCAGGCTGATCGCTTGCGACTCCAGCTTCCCCTGCCGCATGCCGGCGCTCTTGACGATCTGTCCAATCGTCAACGGCGCGACCCGAAACGAATTCGTCGCCGGATCGAAGAAGGAAATATTCACGACGTCGCCCGGACCCGACAACCGGGCCGTCACCTCGTTGCGATCCTTGAAAGTGGCTGTCTTCAAGCTGCGATCGAGCACGCCACCCGGGGAACCGGCGCCGGCGAGAATAGCGTTGGGCCCCCGGCTGATCGTCAGTGCCGTGGAGTTGTATTGGTTGAACGGGATGTCGGTGACGAAGTAGTCCCGCGTATTCGTGATTTTGGCGAGGCCGCGCACCCGGTTGTTGTCGGAAGGATTTGCCCGGCTCTCGTTGTTGTTGCCGGCGCGATCCAGACCGTCGCCGCGGAAATTGCCCGACATACCGCCGACTTCCGTGCCGGCTGTGAAGACCAGAATATCCTCGGCATTCACCGCCCCGAGATCGCGCATCATTTCGTCGGTGACCACCGAAACCGCCGCGCCGATGTCCTTGAGGTCCGTCTTCAACCGGGTCCCCGCCAGGGTGGAGGTGGCCCGGTAGCCGGTCTCCTCTTCGGCCACGACCTGAAACGGACTCAGCTCGATCACTTCTCCATTGCTGGCGCCCGACGGCGGCACGACCGGAGTGGTCTGCGACCAAAGTGCGCATGCGTCGCCAAGCGCAACGAAACCAATGGCTACGAGGTGCGCTGGTTGAAGAAGATTTTTTTTCACGATTTAAATGTTATTCCGGATTGAAAGCCGGAGGGCGTTTCACCCCGTCATGGCCGCGGAGCAAACGACGTCAGATCAAAGGATCCAAGTAAAGCCCTGCAGGCGCCGAGAGGGAGAAGCGGAGACGCACGTGCGCCGCTGAGTTGATCATTTTGGACTGGTTCCCAATTTGGTCCTGCCTCAAGGTTTCGTCCGCGCCACGTACCCCACGTCTCGCAGTTCGAGGAAACGAGAAACCCCATGCCTGCTCATTGTCGCACTTCGGTCGTCGCCCTTGTGGCTGTGCCTTCGGAGGTGAAGACACGGTTTGCCGCGAAGATGCAGGATGCTTCAACGCCATGCCCCGCCCAACCCCACAAAACGTTTGCCTGAAGCTCGCCGTCACCGTCGTGGCGACAGGCGCGATCGTCTTCAAAACGATCTATCCGGAATGGAATGTCGATGCCGTCACGCTTGGCCTGTTCTTGGCTGCCCTCCTCCCGTGGCTCGCGCCGCTGATCAAATCCGTCGAGCTACCCGGCGGCCTGAAAGTCGAGCTGCAGGAGATCAAGGAATCCATCGAGCAGACGAGAGGCACGGCGGAAAGCGCGCGCCAGCGGGCCGAGTTCGCCGTGATTCAGGGGGAGACCACCGCCGCCCGTCCAGCCAACGTGACTTCACGCTCGAGCGTGGCGGATACATGGACCGCGACCGCCGATGCGCTCGTCAAGGAATACAACCGCGTGCGCGATGAAATGCCATCGGGTCCGCCGCGCACTCAGAAAATGACCGAGATTTTCACCAAGATGATTGATGCATCGCACGAAAATCCGACGTGGGATGTGGGGGCGAATTTGCAACATGCGGATCGCGGCTGGCGGCTCATGGCGTACGCGTTCGCTTATGCCCGGCCGGACTTTTCGCTCTTCGTGCCGCTCGTGGCGAGCGCATGTGATTTCACGGACGACAACAAACCGTTCGGCCAGTACTGGAGCATCCTGGCGATCGAGCGCATGCTCGGCGTCCGCCAGCAGGCCGGCGTGGGCCATCGCGAATGGACGCGACTGAACGATTTGTATCGCTGGTTGATTCCCGGGACGGATCGTCACGAAGAAATGCGCCGGGTGATGGAAAGCCTGAAGCCAACGACGCGAGCATGATCTTTCAGCGGATTCTCAAGGGAATTGTCGGCGTGACGCCGATCGAGGCTCGCGCGCGGCTCGCCGGTGGCGGCATCCCCTGCAACTGGTGGCGGGATGTGAATCCACTGCCGTCGGAGGAAATTCCCGGACGACTCACGCCGGAAAACCTGTTCCGGCACCTGAGCGCGTATGACCAGATCGATCCGGCCACGGGTCTCATATTTGGCCGCCGCACGCCGTTCATCTCGACCACGGCCGGCACGGTCGAGCGCGATCCGCATTTCGCGCAAAACACCCTCTTTTCCGCGCTGATCACGGCATTATCGTTTGCGACCGCAGGTTTCCGAAAGAGCGGCGCGATCTTTCATGGCTATGTCAACGTGCTGGGCCGTCCGGCCGTCGGATTGCAGGAGTTCGCCGAGGAAACCCGCGATCTGCATCAGTGGACGGATTTTCAGCCTTACCATCCAGAAGGAGAAATCGTGGCCAAGATCCAGATTCCCGCTGCGCATCTGGAATGCGCGGAAGGTTATGATGGTCAGCAGGCGCTCGCCGCTTTCAGAAGCCGCCGGCTTCCGCAACCGCTCTGGCGCGAGAGCAACACCCGGTATTTTGTCCCGCCGGAGGATGTATCCAATATTCGGGACGCCCTTCTCTGATGAGCGAGATCGTCTGCGAATGGCTCGGGTTGGATCGCGAAATGGTGGGCGCTCATGCCGACGCTTACCGCGGCATGGCTTACGCGCGTTTGGATCGGGAGTCGCCCCCGAAGAACCTCGGCGAAGCCGCGCGGTCCCGCGACCATGCGATCAGCGCGCACTATCTGGCCGCGGCGTGCGGGTACGTGAGCGCGGCGTCACCGGCCGACGCCGGACCTTGGTTTCACGACGCGGCCGAATGGTCGAAACGACAGGCCGACGAGCGGCGGCGCGGTGAAGGCGTGGCGGATCCGCACCGGCGAGGATGGCAGTTGCGCGCCGTGCTTTTGGATGCCTGCCAGCCCAGGCCGACCATGGGCGAGGAACTTTCCGGCCTCGTCTCGACCGAGCGACCCGCTGCCCCGGGCGAGATCCATGTGCTCTTGCTGGCGGTGATGCGACATCTGGCCAATGAGCAGACGAGATCCGCATGGATGTACTCAGCGCTCGAAAGACTGTCGCGGGAAGCGCAGGAGAAACGAATACATCCGGTCGGCGTGCTCCGGATTCCGCTGGGTTTTGTCGACCGGCTGTCGCGACTCCTGCGCGAAGGAGTGACCGAAATTCCCGAGCCGCTGCTCATCGAGTGGGCGCGAGAATTTGGCGCGCGGCTCGCGGAACGAGTCGGGATCGCCCAATCAAATGCTTCGCAATGGGGCATGCTGCACACGCGTTTGCTGCCGATCGAGCCCGAGGCGCTGCTCGCGCTCGAAGTCTGGTCGGAGGTGGCAGCGGCGTCGCGGCCGAGCCGCATGGTACAAGAACTCCTGTCGAACACGCCGCCCGTTATGCGCGCCTATGCCGAATCCGCACGAGTCATTCTGAGTTCTCTGAATCGCGACCTTGGCGAGGCACATTGATGAATTCCACCGCTGCGAGCGGCACTTTGATGGCTGCGAGCGCAGGTGCGTGAATGAACATGTTGCTCCGCGAAAAAGCCCCTCGCTGGCGCTCGCAGCCACGAAATTCAGCGCGCCTCGCAGACCGCCGGCTTTCACTCGGCCCGCACCAAGCCCTGCGCGTGCCCCACAATTTTTGCCAAGCACGTTGGCGTTCGCCGGAGCGGCGGCTTTCCAGCCGCCGAAGTACGATCGGTCGACCGATCTCGGGCGACTGGAAAGTCGCCCTATCCGTCAACCGCGCCCTTGGAGCGACGCCATACGCGGTAGCAAATCTGTGGGCAAAGCGCAGGCCTAGCCGCGCCGGCGCATCACGGGCCGCGAAACACCAGGGGCGCGAATTCCGCCAGATATCGCCGCCAGACTGGCCACGCATGGCCGCCGTCGGTTTCGACATACGTGTGCCGAATGCCCTTTGCCTTCAGGGCCGCGTCGAGCTCCTGATTCGCTTTCCGCAGAAAATCGTCCCGTCCGCACGCAAACCACAGCAGTCGCAATTGGGCGTTGAATTTGGCCGCATCGTTGAGCGTCTCCGGCCGTTCGCGCACCGAGGAACTCATCCCACCGACCCACGCGAATCGCCCCGGGTGGCCGAGTCCAATGTTCAACGACTGCCCGCCGCCCATCGAGAGTCCGATGATGGCGCGATCCGCCGCGTTCTCGCGGGTGCGGTAATGCGCCGCAATAAATGGCATGGCATCGTCGAGCAGGTCGCGTTCGAACGCCGACACGTTCCGCTGCCGCGCTTCCGGCGTCGACTGGCCCGGCGGAACCGCGTGACCGTCGAGCATCACGACGATCATGGGCTGCGCGCGGCCGGCGGCGATCAAATTGTCGAGGATCCAGTGCGCATGGCCGTGCGCGACCCACGTGGCCTCGTTGTCACCATTGCCGTGAAAAAGATACAGCGTGGGAAAACGCCGCGCTGAATCGGCGTCATAGCCGGGCGGTGTATATACTTGAACTGGCCGCAGACGCTCGAGGGATCGCGAACGGTACGTGTGCAGGCTCACCTTTCCGTGCGGCACGTCTTGGAAATCGTGCAGGGCGGGCGGCGTCGCGGGAATCGCGAGGATACTCGTCCGTGGCGCCCGCATCGGTTTGATCGCGCTACCGTTGTCGCGCGCGGCGCCTGCAGGCGAAAGGTCACCCGGCCATCCGGATGCACTTCGGGTGACACGACGGGCGCGCTGGCCGGCGCCTTGGCGGCGGCAGGCGTGGCGGGCGCCTGGGCGAACGCAGCCAACGGCGTGAACAAAATTCCGGCCGAAGCTATCGACACGGCCAGGCGAAAACCCGAAACGACTGGGCGATACATGGTCTCATGATTCGCGTTTCGCCGGGGAGAACAAGTCGGATAGTGATGGATTAGCGTTGATCAACGCCCTTCGGCTGCCCGCACCCACCGCGCGTACAACTCCAGCGCGCGGGCCGGACCATTGCCATACCACCCGTAACCATCGCGACGCTCCTTGGAGAGTTCACTTACGTCGTCGTGAATCGATTTGTCGCGGTCACCGAAGATCCGGCGGTTGGAACCGATTTCATAAAAGCGAGCCCACAGCGGGCCGGCGCCGGGAGAGCGCAGGAGGGTCTTGCCGCTGCCATCTGGCGCCGGCCCCCATGCCACATCGCGAACTTTGGTTTCCTCCAGCCACGATGCGGCGGCATGCACCGCTTTCACAATGTCCGGCCCCGGCCGCTCGATTGTCATCAAATAGGTCAGAACGGCCGCACTCTCTCCGCTGGAGATCGCCGGCATTTCGTAGTTGCGCGCCGACGTGGGGGCGAACGTCAGCATGTCGTACTGCTGGGCCCAGGCGGTGAGCCGCGACCCGCCCTTCACCTGACATCGCAGCAGGCAGGCCAGACCACGTTGCTCGCTGGCCGCCGCGGTCGAACGGCGTTCGGGCGATACGAACGCGAATTCCCGCTGTCCGGCGGCCCCGTCCCGCAGCAGCATCAGGATGTTCACCATGGCTCCGTCATTGAACGTGATGGAATCGTGGTAACCTCCGTCGAGCGGGTAGGTCTGCGGCCAACCGCCGTTTGGGTACTGCGCCGCCAGGATGTATTCGAGTCCGCGCAGGAAGGCCCGGCGCCATGCGGCTCCGGTGCTCTCATCGGACGCTGCGGCCACGCGAGCAACAAATCGCATATGATGAGTCGTGGCATCGTTGTCGAAGGTGCCAATATAGCTCCAGTTCAGTTCAGCCGGCAGGTCGTTGTCGTCGGGAGCAAGAAAACGTGAGGCGTTGCTGGCCGAGAAGCCTTCGCCCGTCGCGCGGGGCTGATCGGTGGCGTCGAATCCTTTGCTCCAGCCGCCCGCCGCCGTCTGGAATGTGATGACATTGTGGGCGCGGCGCCGCGCTTCCACTCCCGCATACCACTCCGGTTTTTCGTTCAGTGGCATCATTCGCCCGACGTTTGCTTTCGGCGGAACGAGCGCAACCGTGCGCCCTGCCCGCTGCAATTCAGCGGCGAGGAGCGCCTGATCCTTCGCGCGCTGGGCCGCCGATTGCGCGAGGTAGCGGCGCCAGGGCGGCTGCGCTGGCGCCGGCAAGGTAGCGATACTTTGCGCGCCCAATGAACGTGCCGGTTGATTGGTGCCGATCACCCCTGCTTGCACAATCGCGCCGAGGCCAATCACCGCGGAAAGCAAGCGTCTTAACATGGCGGATACCCTTGGGCGGCACCGTCCGGATGCCGAGTAAATAACCGCGATCCGGCAGTCCGCGGAGTAATGAATTCTTTGGGTGAAGGCTCGTCCTCAAACGCGCGACCGCTCCGGACGTCGCACCGGAATTCCACCCACGCGAAGCGAGTTTCCGCCGAAGCGAAAGACACCGGCCCAAACCGCCGCTATCGTTGAAATATACATCGCATCCAGCTTGGTCTGTCCCTCTCCCGCCCATTCGCGTCCGCGCAGGTTGTCTCCGCGCCATCGGCCGATCCAGTCGCGCTGGCCCGCTACGACGTGAACAAGAACGGGCGACTCGATCCGGATGAGATCAACGCGATGGCGGCGGATGTACGGCGTGTGCCGCCGGCGGATGTTAAAGCGGGGGGCGGCGGCGAGGCCGTTATCATGTCCCCATTCGAGGTCGTGGCGGAATCAAAGGGCTACTATGCAGCCAACACGATGTCGGGCACGCGCTTCAACACCCGGGTCGAGGATCTCGCATCGGCGATTTCGGTCGTGACGAAGGACGGCCAACACAATATGGTCTGCAACAGGAGGCGACCGCATGGATCGCCGAGGCGGCCGCCGCACAAGGCCGCACGCTGACCGAGGCGCAGCTGAATGAAGAGTTGCTGCGAGTGATGGGCGTGGCCCCGCGCGTCATCCCCGATGCCAACACCATTACCACGTCCGAGACGGATGACATCGTCGGCAAGGGGCACGAATTCGAGATTCACTTTAATTCCTCACGTCATTGGACCGTGATGGCGAGTGTCACCGAGAAGCAGACGATCAATACGCGACTGGCGCGTAATGTGACGCAATATATAAACGAGCGGATGCCCGTGTGGACGACGATTGTCGACCCGCGCACCAATACACTGTGGTGGAATACCCTGTATGGATCAGCGCCGGAAACACCCTTCGTGGCGTTTCGGCGGCTCGTGGCCAATCCGCTCCAGACCGCGCGTGCGACCGAGGGTCTCTCGCGGCCGCAGCTGCGTCGCTACAGCGGCGTCGTGAGCACCAACTTCCGGCTGGCCGGGATCACCGAGCACAACGTCATCAAGCGGTTCAACGTCGGTGGCGCGGTGCGGTACGAGAGCAAGGGGGCGATTGGCTATTATGGCGGGCAGCAACTCCCGGCGATCATCACGGACTTCAACATCAACCGGCCGATCTGGGACAAGGAGCACTTTTACGTCGATGGTTTCGTTGGCTACCGGACGCGTTGGTGGAAGGATCAGATTGGGGCCAATTGATTGGGCTTCACCTGACGTTTCTCCGGGCAACACTTGGGGACGCCATGAGCCGCTTCGAACAAGGCAAAACGTCGCAAGATATGTTCCGGTCCCCCGAGACGTTGAGAATCGTCCAGACGAAGGCGCCGTAGGGAATTCGATGCATGCTTCGAATCAGGTAGGTGCACCGATGATCCTGAAATCCTCCCTGGCCGCCGCCGTGCTGTTTGGCGCCATCGTGCTCTTGCTGCGGTGGCAGTCTTCGGTGGACGCAGCCGGATCAAACGTGGTTATTGCCGAACGCGTGCTCCGGGCGGTTGAGGCGGAGGATTACGACGCGTTCATCGCCCAAGCCGACCAGAGCGTGCGAAAAATGCGCATCGAACATTTTCACGGTGCTGCACACGTTTGCCCGCGAGCGGGCTGACCGCTGGAGGTTGATTGTTCTCGCCGCGCTGGGATATCTCGCGGCGTGGGTCGCTGTCGGTGCCGTGCTGGGGCCCGTCGTGCTCGGCGTGCAAGCGATCACGGTGTCTCCGTTGCAGGGGGCCTCGATGGATCGGCTGGTGATGCCGGCGTTGTTGCTGGTGCTTGGTCTGGTGATGGCCGTGGAGAAGAACGTCCGCTGGGGCCGCCGGCTCAGTGCACCCGTAGGCGTGGCGCTGATCGTGGGCGCCGGCGTGGTGTTCATGACCGGCGGGGCGTTCGGGCAACTGGCGAAAACGATCCCGGAACTCTGCGGGGCCGGATAAGGGCGCCCATGCGAGCTGGTCGAACCGGCGGGTGGATTCGAACAGGCAATTCGGGCTTCATCCACTCGCTGGCGCTCGCAGCCACTACACGCGAGCCCGGACATTTCTCACCGCGGCTCGAGGGCCGCAACCAAAGGTCTGATGGATGAGACACAGAGGTTACAGAGGCGGGAGGATGAAGACATCGGAGACGGGGAAGACGGGGAAGAGAATAAGACGCGGACGATTGCGAAGTCTTCCGAGTCTCGCGTTCTTCCATGTCTCGCGTTCTTCATTGTCTGGTCTCCTCTGTGTCCTCGGTGACCCAGGCCTTGGTTCGTCTGGCTATGAAATATCCGGGCTGGGCTCGTCGCCGGAAATTCCTCCCGGGCCCGGCGGCTGAAAAGAGACTTTCCGTGCGGGCCATGATGCGCAACCTCGGGCCATGCGCTGCACTTTTCTCCGCTCGCTTGCCCTCGTCACCGTCGTCTCCGCGATGCTCGTCGCGTCGGGGAACTCCGCGGAAACCGCTCCGAAAAAAGCGACGAACGTGCGCGAACGCCATGCCGATGGCTTGATTGCAGCGCTCACGCCGGCCCGGCTCATCCCCTACAAGCGAATCGGTGAGCGTGAACTGAAGCTGCACGTGTTCCTGCCACCGGGCTGGCAGGCGGCGGATCGACGCCCGGCGTTTGTCGCGATTCACGGCGGGGGGTGGACCGGAGGCGATGCGACGCGGATGTATCCGTTTGCCGATTACTTCGCGCGGCAGGGCTTGGTCGGCATCAGCGTCGAATACCGGCTGCTCAAACCCGGCAATGGCGTCACGGTCTTCGATTGCGTGCAGGACGGCCGCTCGGCGATCCGCTATGTGCGCGCGCATGCGGCGGAGCTGGGCATCGATCCGGCCCGCATCGTGGCGAACGGCGGGTCGGCGGGCGGTCATGTCGCGGTGGCAACCGCATTGTTCGCGGGGTTTGATGCTCCCACGGAAGATCGCCGGATGGCAGCCGAGCCCAACGCGCTGGTGTTGTTTTTTCCGGTCATCGACACGTCGAAGGAAGGTTACGGCAACGCGAAGATTGGCGAGCGCTGGCGTGAACTGTCGCCGGCGCACAATGTGCGTCCCGGGCTGCCGCCCACACTCGTGTTTCATGGCACCGGCGACACCACGACGCCGTTCAAGGGCGCCCAATTGTTCCACGACGAGATGCGCAAGGCCGGCAACCGCGTGCAACTCGACGTCAATCAAGGCGGCGGGCACGGCTACCTGCTCGTCGAACGTACCATCTACGAGGATACGCTGGCGAAGACGGAGAAGTTTCTGCGCGAGCTGAAGATGTGGCCGGTGCCGCGCTGAGCGGCCGGCTTCAGCCCACCAACTGTTTCGCCAGCGCCTGGATCAAGCGCGGCAAATCATAGGGAAAACGCGCCGTGATCAGGTTGCCGTCCACCACGCAGGGCTCGTCGAGAACCGTGGCGCCCGCGTTCGCGAGGTCGGGATGAATGTTCCAGACGGCCGTCGCCCGGCGTCCCTTGAGAATGCCCGCGCTCACCATCACCCATTGGCCATGGCAGATCGCACCGGTCGGTTTGCCGGCTTCCCACATCCCACGGACGAATGCCTGGGCCCGCGGATCGGCCCGCAGCGCATCCGGATTCCAGCAGCCGCCCGGGAAGATGCAGGCATCGTAGTCGGCCACGTTCGCCTGATCGAGGTAGCGGTCGATTTTGAGCCAACCGGCATTTTCCATCAGCCGGATGGCGAGAACGTGCGTGGCGCAAAGCGCGGGAAAGCGCAGCCCCAGCGTCGGATGAAATTCGCCGATGCGCGGCGATACGACGTGCACCGTTGCACCGTGTTCGGTCAGCCAGCGGATGGAGCCCGTGATCTCCACCTCCTCCACGCCGTTGGTGCAGCAGATGGCGATCGTTTTTCCCTTCAGCAGTTCAGGGTTCGACGGCGGATCAAAGAGGAAGTCGCGCAGCTCGCGGTTCAGCTCCCCATCCGCCGTGGTCAGGAGTTCGGTCGAAATTGACGGCACAAGGGCGGGCGTCATCAGGGTGTGGACGCGAAGGAGCGGCGCGTTGCGGTCCGGTGCGGAATCTTGAGCTGGTTTCATACGAGAGGTGGTCTGAGTTGGGCGACATGCCGGCTGACTGGCAAGGATCGCCACGGGTTGCTCTTGGCGGAAAATGACGCGCGAAGCATTCAACGTGAATTAGGTCCAACCATGGGGTCAGGCTGTTGCACGTTGGTGAGCTGGTGTGTCGTGTACTTTCGTCGTCTTCAGAGCTGCTAACCGGGAAATTTCGCACCCTGTGCGCGCGCGCCGCCCGTAGCGCCCGTCTCCGCCTGGCGGAACGCCGGTCAAAGACCGGCGCCACTCCCGGCGGCTGCCTCAGCGTGTGGGATGTTGTCATAGGAGCTGTGAAATTTCCGGGCTAAGACGGCGTGCGCATCAATGATCGTTTTAGCTTTGCGCTGCCGCGCGTCGCGATTTCCTTTTCCCCCTCGTGAGGTCGCCCCGCCTCTTTTTCCTTCCCACCTGCGTCTGCGTTGCCGGCCTTTTGCGCGCGGCATCGTTCGACGATCGCGTCGAGTCGCTTTTCCGGCCGCCTCTCGCCGAGATGATCGCGATTTCGCCCGACGGCCAGCGCGTCGCCTACACGGTGCCGTCCCGCCGGGATCTCCGGATCGTGATGATCAACGTCGAGCATCCGGGACCGAAACGGACGGTGGTCGTGGATCCAAAACGGGACGAAGCCGTGGCGGAAGATCCACCGCCCACGCAATTGCGTTTCTTGCGGTGGGCCACGGCTGGCCGGCTCGTGTATGCGCCGGCCGAACGCGTCATCCCTTTGCCTGCGGTCGTGGACGAAAATGGAGGCTCCGGGCCAAATCCCGACGGGCCCACCATTGTCTCGCCGATCATGGCCGTGGATGCCGATGGCAGGCAGCGCGGGACGTTGGTTGACGCCCGCGATTTTCTGGAGACATCCGCGGACGCGCGGACGCCGGCGGATCTCCTGCGCACACCGAAAGAACTCGCGGCCATCCGGGCCCGGAACGAGCCGATCCGATGGCGGATGCCGCACCTCGACATTTTGGGATTTTTTCCCCGCGACCGGGAACAGCTCATTATCGAGACACACGGTGGCTACAATTTGCCGGCGCAACACTTGCTCGATCTCCGCACGGGCAGCCTCCGGATTTTTGGCGAAAACTGGACGGCGCCGCCGGGCGAGCCGCAGGTGTACGACTGGTTTCGGCTCAAGGTCGTTGGCGAGCGGAAGGATGCGGCGCGCCCTACGACCGAGTGGCGGGATGACGAACTGGGCCGGATACAGCGGGAACTCGACGTGAAATTCCCGCGGCGCACGGTCGAAATTCTGGACTGGAGCGATAATCGCGCCCACGTGCTTTTTCGCGTCACCGGTGGCAGCGATCCGGGGCGTGTCTTCGTGTATCAGCGACCGGAAAATCTCGCGCTGGAGATTCTCCGCCGCGCCCCCTGGCTGAACGCGTCGAAGCTCAACGCGACGCGCTTTTTCGAATGCGATGCGCCCGATGGCGCCGCGCTCAGCGGCTATCTGACCTGGCCGAAACAACCACGCCGAAGCCCGCCGCCACTGCTGGTGGTTTTCCCGTCGGGATTTCCCGGCCGGGCGCAGCCCGCCTTCGATCCCGAGGCGCAGCTCTTTGCGGATCTGGGCTTCGTCGTGGCGCGGTTGAATCACCGCAGCGTCGCGGGTCTCAAGGCGCCGGATGTTGCCACCCTGCGCGGCGCGGTTGATCGCGTTTCGGTGGACGACGTGCGCACGGCGATCGAGTGGATCGCGTCGCGGAATCCGGACCGTCCCTTTGACCGCAAGTGTGTCGCGACGCTGGGCCGGGGTTTTGGCGGCTACCTCGCGGTGCGCGCGCTGCAACTTCAGCCCTTGGTGTTTCGCTGCGGGATCGCGATCGATGCGCCGATGGAACCGCGCCCGGTGCTGCGGATGCAGGAAACCTTCGGAGCCATCCCTTCGCCGAGAGCCGGGCGCGACATTCCCGCCGCCCTGATCGAGCAGCAGGGAGTGGACTGGAAGAAACTTTCGGTGCTGGCGCAGGCGGACGCACTCACGAATCCGGTATTGCTCCTCGTCGAGCCGGCGCGCAGCCCGGCGATCGATGTATCCACAGCTGAGTTACGGGGGCGATTGCAGGAGCTCGGTCGCCTGGCCGACTACGCCGAACTCGATCCGGGTTTTACCGCCGGCCGGCCGGCGTCGCGCGCGACCGTGTATCGGAAGATCGAGGCGTTTTTCAACCGGCACCTCCACGCCTACGCCG
>JBBRCR010000125.1:0-18011 GCA_038204695.1 Opitutales bacterium
TGAATCGCGCCGCGAGCGCCGTGCGCCGCGCACTCCAGCCGGCGGGCGTCCCCGTCCTGCAAATCGACGAACCGATGATGGAGGCTGCGGTCGTGCGCGGTGGTCGTATCCTGATCGTGGCGACACACGGTCCGACGGTCACAAGCACCCAGATGTTGTTGCGCGAAACCGCCGCCCGGCTTGGCCAGACGGTGTCCTTTGATGGCGCCACCGTGGAATCCGCCTTCGACCTGCTCGGCCGGGGAAACATCGCGGCGCACAACGCGCTCGTCGCCCGCTCGATTCGCGCCGCCCAACGGCGCGGATCGATTGATACGGTGGTCCTCGCCCAGCTTTCCATGAGCGTATTCGCACTCGAATACCCCGACGCCCCACGCACCTTCGGCGTGCCAGTCCTGACGAGCGGCGAGTGCGGTTTTCGGCGCGTCCGGGAAATTCTGCTCAGCGGCGGCGCTGAAAGTTCCGCGCCCGCGACCCAGCCGGGCACTCCGTCCCGGCGAGAAAGCCAGGCCGCTCTCGAACGCGGCAAAGTTTCCTCCTGAGCCAATGTCCTTCGCAAGCACCCCATCAGGCCAGCATGAGGTGCCAGCGCCACCTGAATTCCGCCCGACGTCGCGATTCGATCGCCAGTGGCGCTGGTGGGTGCTCGCCACGCTGTTTTTCGCCACGTTTCTGAATTATCTCGATCGACAGACGCTTAGCAGTGCCGCCGATCCGATCTGTCTCGAGTTCGGGCTCGATAATGTGCAGCGCGGCCGGCTGCTCGCCACGTTTGTGTATGCGTACGCGGCTGCGCATCTGTTCATCGGTCCGCTGATCGATCGCGTACAGAATTTCCGGCTGGTGTTTCCGGTGTTTGTCCTCGGCTGGTCGGCAAGCAACCTCGCGATCGGCTTCGCGCGCGATTACCCGACCCTCCTCGGCTTGCGGGCAATGCTCGGGTTTTGGGAGGCCGCGAATTTCCCCATCTGCCTGCTGCTCATCTCGCGGATTTTTCCCGCCCGCGAACGCGTGCTCGCGAATGGCATTTTCTACAGCGGCGCGGTCATGGCGACGCTCGTGGCGCCCAAACTGGTAATTTATTTCTCCACGCAACACCACTGGCGCTGGGCCTTCATGTTCACCGGCGCGCTGGGTTTGCTGTGGGTGCCGCCCTGGCTGCTCGTGTTTCGACACGCCGCGCGGCGCGCCGCCGCCTGGCCGACCACTGAAAGCGCAGCCCGCGCCGCCACCCATGAGCGTGCCACGGTGATCCTTCGACGGCCGGCGTTCTGGGGCGTCATCCTCGTCGGCATGGGCATCATTCCCGGCCTGTACTTCATGACCCAATGGCTGCCGAGTTATCTCACGCAGACCTGGAAAATTCCTTACAACCAGGCGCTCGGGGATCGGCTCGTCATCATCTCGCTCTGCCAGGACCTGGGCATGTGGGCCGGTGGCGGCGCGGTGCTCGCGCTGTCGCATCGCGGATGCTCGCTGCTTGCCGCACGCCGCTGGGTGATTCTCAGCGGATACGCGCTCATGATGGGCATGCTTGGACTGTCCAGCGCGCCGTCCGTGAACACCGCGGTGGCGCTGCTCTGCCTGTATGTGTTTGGGCTCGGCGCGTGGCTGGCAAATCAACAGGCGTTCAAGCAGGACATCGTACGCGGCCGCGTGGCGACCGTGGTCGGCTTCGTGGGGTTCGCGGAAACGATGGTGAGCGCTTTCGTGGTCGATAAAATTGGCGGCGTCGCGCAACACACCGGCGGATTCGGCGCGGTGTTCGTGCTGTTCGCCGCGCTGTTCACTTTCGCGCTGGCGATGGTCTTCGTCTTCATGCGCAGCCGCTGGCTGCCGCAGCCGTAAGCTCGAAGCGCCAGCGTGGGTGCCGAGCGGCGCGCCAGCCACGCCGCCCCCCGATCGTGCGGCCGAGCGCGCTCGTCGCGAGCGTCGCGAGCGTCGATTGGAATCAGATCCGCGCGAGTGCCTGCTCGAGATCGTCCTGCAAATCGGCGAAGTCCTCGATCCCAACCGAAAGCCGCACGTAGTCCGGCGCGACGCCGCTCGCCTTCTGCTCGTCGGCCGTGAGCTGGCTGTGCGTCGTGCTCGCGGGATGAATCGCGAGCGACTTCGCGTCACCGATGTTCGCCAGGTGGGAGAAGAGCTTCAGCCCCTCAATCAGTTTGCGGCCGGCTTCGTAGCCGCCCTTCACGCCGAAGCCGACCAGCCCACCAAATCCGCCCGCGAGGTATTTTTTCGCCGCGGCGTGATTCGGGCTGGTCGTCAATCCGGGATAGTTGACCCACACCACCTTCGAATGCGCGGCCAGATACTCGGCCGTCTTCAGCGCGTTCGCGCAGATCCGCTCCATCCGCAAGTGCAGCGTTTCGAGTCCCTGGATCCCCATCCACGCGTTGAACGGCGAGATGCACCCGCCCATGTCGCGGAGCAGTTGCAGCCGCATCTTCAGGATGTATGCGACGTTCGCGCCGCCCGCCGGTGGGAAGCTCTTGAACGCATCCCAGTGCACGAGGCCATGGTAACTCGCGTCGGGTTGCGTGAAGCCCGGAAACTTGCCGTTGCCCCAGTCGAAATTGCCGCCGTCGACCACCACGCCGCCAATCGAGGTGCCGTGGCCGCCAATGTACTTCGTGGTCGAGTGGACGATGATGTTGGTGCCCCACTCGAAGGGCCGGTTCAGATAAGGCGACAGACAGGTGTTATCGATGATCAACGGCACGCCGGCTTCGCGCGCGATGCGGCTGACCTCCTCGAACGGGAAGATGTTCAGCGCGGGGTTGCCGAGGCCTTCACCGTAGAATGCCTTCGTGTTCGGCCGCAGCGCGCGACGGAAGCTGTCCGGATCGCCCGCATCGACAAAGGACACCTCGATCCCGAGCTTGGGCAGCGTGTGGTGAAAAAGATTATACGTGCCGCCGTAGAGCTGGGCCACGGAAACGAGATGGTCACCCGCACACGCCAGATTGAAAATCGCATCCGTGATGGCCGCCTGGCCCGAGGCGTGGGCGAGCGCCCCGCTGCCACCCTCGAGCGCCGCGATCCGCTGCTCGAACACATCCGTCGTCGGATTCATGATCCGGGTGTAGATGTTTCCGAGTTCCTTCAGGGCGAAAAGATTCGCCGCATGCTCGGTGTCGCGAAACACGTAGCTGGTTGTCTGATACAGCGGCACGGCCCGGGAGCCGGTCGTGGGGTCGGGCTGTTGGCCGGCATGCAGGGCTTTGGTTCCGAAACGATGGGTATTCATGAGGCTGGATGGAGTATTGGAAGGGCCCTTCACGCAAAGGACGCGCACGGAAGCGTCAATGACCAACGCATGAGACCACGCGACGCATTACCGACTGACGACCGGCTCCGCCCAAATCGCCCAGGAGTTGTGATTGTGCCCTTCCCCACCTTCGGCCACGAGCTCGAGCTCATTCACGCCGGTGACGTTTACGTTCACCCGTTCGAGCGCGCCCACGCGCAGCATCGCGGAACGGAAGATCTCCCGGCCATCGCCCCGCACGGTGAAGATGGCCGAGCCCTGCTGATGCGCTTCATCCCGCAGGCCGACGATGGCCGAGAAGTTCGTCCATTTGCCATCCAGCGCGAACACGTAGTGTGACGGCGAGTGCGCATACAGCCCCTTGTCGTGCATCCGGCCGCACAAGCGAAGCGAGACGTGTTGGTTTATCTTCTCGTCGAACCAGTAGTGGTTCCTCGCCGGCTGCCCCCAGCCGACGGTCGCGGCGCTCCACTGCACATCCGACAGGAACACACGGTCGCCACGGACGGCCGCCAAATCGAGCGGCGGCACCTCGTCGAGCTCAGCCCGCGCGCGCTCGTATTGTTTCTGGAGCACGAGAAGGATGGCGAACGCGATGCGACCGCGGTCCGGACTGAGCTTCTTGATCGCCGCCGCCTCGGCCGCCGCGCGCTCGGCGCCTCCACCAATGATGGCCGGCGCGCTTCGATAAAAATCAAAGAGATTGAAACGCGCGTCGAGATTCCGCGGATCGAGTTCGACCGCGCGCTGATACTCGGCGAGGCATTTCCTCGCCAGCCCAAATTGGCTGAAGAGAAGCGCTCGTTGCGCGGATCGTCCGTAGGCTTCGCCCAGCCACTGGTGGTAGCGGGATGTTCCGGGCGCTGCGGCCACCGCTTTCTGAAGGTACGCCACAGATTTTTCGGGTTCGAACCGCCGCAGCGCCAGCACGCCCAGGTAAAAGTTCACTTCCGGGTCCTTCGGAGTGGCGACGGAAAGCTTTTCGAACGCAACCCGCGCCTCGCCCAGCTGGTTCGCCTCGAACAAAGCGCGCGCCGTGGCCATGCCGGCTGAATCCCCGGCCGCCAGCCCGACGTCCGACGAGAGGAGGCTGGCGACGAGTCCCACGAGACCGCACGCCCCGCGAGCGATTCGATGAAACGATGCGTAGCGCTGCACGCCGCCTGTCTTGTGCAGCCGGCGTCACACGACAAGCCCGATGATTCGTCCGTGGCTGCGAGCGCCAGGCGAGTGGATTCTTTCCAGCTGGAACAGGATTTTCCACTCGCTGGCGCTCGCCGCCACTCCTCTGCAGCCATTGTCCTCTTCCGCGTCACCAGCGCGCCACTCGCTGGCGCTGGCAGCCATTACTTCGTAGCATTGCCTTCTTCCGATTCTTCCTGTCCTCACGCGCCGCTCCGCTCGCTCGGCGTTCGCAGCCACCATTCGGATCGTCGCTGCTCAGCGACTGGCAGTAGGCGACCCGAGCACCGTGCCATCTTCCCGCACGCGCACTTCTTCCGCACCGTTCGGCGCCTTGAGCTCGACGCGATAAATTGGCCCGGCTTCCGACAGCTTGCGGTCGATGTCCACGATCTCGCGATCTCCGATTGCCTTGCGCACAGCAGCCTGCACGGCGGGTGGCGTTTGCTGCAACTGGAGGCCCAGGTATCCCGGATTCTGTCCGCGCGACGTCGGCTCCCGCACCAGCCGGCCATCTTCGCCGATGTATATTCGCGCATTCGGCCCGCGGCTCTTGAACTCGACTTCGTACACGCTTCGCCCGTTCCAAGTCTCCCGATCGATATCCGCAATTTGCCGCCCCCGAGCCTGGGTCTTCGCGGTTTCCTGAACGATGCGCGGCAAATCCTCGAGCCGCAGCGGCGGCTCGAATTCCAACTCCGGGAGCGTCACGGGCAATTTGCCCGTGTCTGCAAAAGGGACGACCGGTTCACGGACGAAACTGCCATCCTCGGCAATCCGCAGGTGGCGGTTGGGCATTTTTTCCCTCTCGATTTCGACCTCAAACACCAGACGCCCATCCATCACCTGTCGCGTGATTTGCTTCAATGTCCCGCCGAGATGCGTGCCTTGAAGCGTCTGGCGAACTGCGATCGGCAACTGCTCCTCCGTCAGCCGCTCGTCCGCGGCTGCGGCGGTCACCGCCAGGATAACGCCAGCAACAAATAGACGGGCAACGTTCGCGTTGATCACAGCGCAAAAACGGCAGTTAAGAGGAAGAGTGTCGGGGCCGGCCGTAATGGTCGTGCAAACTCGTGGTGTACTCTGATCCAAGGGGTTCCGAGGGGTTGAACGCCGGACTGTTCTTGATCCTCGCCCGACTGAGCCCTACGTGGACGCGGGCGTCGTCCCACCCGACCTCGTTGATCCACTGAGGGGCAATCAGGACTTTCTTTCCCGGAAGCCATTGGCGTGTGTCGACCACCAGGTAGCGGACGTCCCACGTGCGCTCGTCGAGCAGGAAGTCGTCGACGTGGCCTACCAGCCCGTCGGTGGCTTCGATACTGTACGTGGAAACATTGCGCATGCTCCGCGGCTGAGGCTCGTCCGTGCCTGTCGCGTGAGCGGCCGCGGGCTGGTCGGCGGCATCGCGGGACGGAAACCGCGCGCGCTCGCCGCCGCCGGCTGCCTCGAGGTCAACCGGCATGATCGGCATCGACAAACCGCCATCGAGGAAGTCACCGCCGGCCCAATACATCGGCCAGCTATAATACTGGCTGAGCAGCGCTTCGTGCTCGCGCGAGATCGGTTGGACGCTTTCGAGAGGGGGGCTTTGTCGAACCTGCTCGCGCGTCAGATCCACGGGAATCATGTGCCGCTCCCACTCCGGCGCTCCCAGCGCCACAGGCGAAATCAGGACGAGCCTGCTGTTCAACCACGTGCCGGTATCCGCCACCAAGTAACGCAGCCGCCAGTGCCGATCGTCGAAAAGGAGATCGTCCACGTGGCCAATTTTTCCGTCGCGGGCGCGGAGTTCACAACGTTCGAGTTTTTTCGCATTCAACAGCATGGGCAGTGCTCCTTGAGACATCCTTTCGACCGGTAAAGTTCATGGGATTCGTCACTGAGTGTGGCATCGGATTTTGACCATAGCGCGTGGAACAACCCGTCCGCGCCTGCAAGCACGAACATTGTCACTCCACACGGAACCGTCGGGAGGAATGCGTTACGGTGTGCACATCGGTTTTGCGCCTCACGATTCAGCGCGAGGTAAAGCCGTTGCATTAACCTTAAAAACCCAGATCACCATGCCTGCAATTAACAACCTCAGGGATTTGCTCGTCGACGAACTCAAAGACCTCCACAACGCGGAGAACCAACTCATCCGCGCGCTACCCAAGATGGCCAAGGCGGCCTCGCATGATGAGTTGAAAGCCGGTTTCAAAGAGCACCTCGAGCAGACCCGGGAGCATGTGGACCGGCTCGACCGGTGCTTCAAGATGCTGGGGACGGCCGCCAAGGGAAAGACCTGCCATGCGATGAAGGGACTGGTCGAGGAAGGCCAGGAGGCGATTGAGGAAAAAGCCCCGGATGCCATTCGCGACGCCAAGCTCATCGGCGCCGCGCAACGCGTGGAGCATTACGAAATCGCCGCGTACGGCACCGCCCGGGCATTCGCCCAAACGCTCGGCGAAACCAAGATTGCCGCCTTGCTTCAGGAGACCCTGGATGAAGAGGGCGAGACCGACAAACGCCTCACGGCGCTGGCCGAAACGATCAATGAGGAGGCGAACGCGGTGGAGGAAGAAGAGGAAGGTTAACCGCGTTTGAGGGCGCCCGGCCCGGCCTTCTCGAGACCGGGAACGTCCCGCTCATCTACGACCCCGGTCGCGGATCATGTCCGCGACCGGGTTCTTCACCTCGGCATCACGGCGCGCGTCAGGCCTCCCCTCCCCGGCACACGCAGCGACTCCGATTACTGCCGCCATCCCATCGCAACACCGCGCCCAGCGCGCCTCCGCCATGAGAAAACCAACCAAGACACGCGCTCACCGCAACGCGCATCCGCCGTTGATCCAGGCACAGCCCAAACTGCCGTATCCTGAGCAGCATCAGTCTCAGCCGGGCCTCGAAAGCAAACTCAAGCCCAGACCCCGCTGGCAGGCCGCGCGCTATCGCCCCGCGGGAAAACTGGAGGGCAAGGTCGCGCTGATCACCGGAGGCGACTCCGGGATCGGACGCGCGGTGGCATTCCTGTACGCCCGCGAAGGCGCCGACGTTGCGATCAATTTCCTCCCCCAAGAAAAGACCGATGCGGACGAAGTCAGACGTTCCGTCGAGGCGGTCGGCCGGCGCTGCCTGCTCCTGCCCGGCGATCTGACGCGGACCAACGTGTGCGAGCAACTCGTCGCGCGCACGGTGAAGGAGTTTGGCCGGCTCGACATTCTCGTCTCCAATGCGGCGTATCAAACCCGCAAGGACAGCATCGCCGACGTGTCCGACGCGGAGTTGGACCGCACCATGAGGACGAATTTATTTCCCTATGTGCGACTCGTCCGCGCCGCGCTGCCGCATCTGAAACCGGGCTCCGCCATCATTGCGACGAGTTCCGTCACGGGAATCTTCGGCTCGAAGCAGCTACCCGATTACTCATCCACCAAGGGCGCGATCAACGCACTCACGAAGGCGCTCTCCATGGAATTGCTCGAGCGCGGCATCCGCGTAAACGCCATCGCACCCGGCCCCGTCTGGACGCCGCTCAATCCGGCCGATCCAGGATTGCCGCCGGAAAAGGTGGCCAGGTTCGGCCAGCAGGCGCCCATCGGCCGGCCCGCGCAACCGGAAGAACTGGCGCCCGCCTATGTGTTTCTCGCGTCGGATGCCGACTCCTCCTATATCACGGGCATCGTTCTGCCGGTCATGGGCGGCGACACCACGGGCGGCTGACCCGTGAGTCACGTGCCTGTGAGTTCCGCGTCCGCCGTGCCAAAATCGGACGCGGTGCGTGCCGCCCGAACGGCCGGGCTGCGTTATGTGAACGAGGGCGAGCGGGGCATCAGCCGACAGCGGGCGGGGAAGGGCTTTCGTTATGTGGCCCACGGCGGCCGGAACGTCACGGACCCCGCCACCCTCGGGCGGATCAAGCGACTGGCGATACCGCCCGCGTGGAGGGAGGTGTGGATCTGCCCGGATGCCCAAGGTCATATCCAGGCGACCGGCCGCGATGCGCGCGGACGAAAGCAGTATCGATATCACGACGACTGGCGCGCCGTGCGCGACGGGACAAAGTACGAGCGCGTGATCGCGTTCGGCCAGGCGTTGCCGCGCATCCGCCGCCGCGTGCGGCGGAATCTGCGGCAGCGCGGGCTCGGACGCGAAAAGGTACTGGCGACGATTGTGCGTCTGCTCGAAACGACGCTGGTGCGTGTCGGCAACGAGGAGTATGCCCGCGCCAACGGGTCCATCGGTTTGAGCACGATGCAGGACCGTCACGTGCGCGTGAGCGGCGGCACGATGAGTTTCCAGTTCAAGGGCAAGAGCGGCAAATACCACCGCATCGAACTTCATGATCCGCGGGTGGCGCGCATCGTCCACCGGGCGCAGGATCTCCCGGGGCAGGAACTTTTCCAGTATGTCGATGAGACGGGCGCGGTTCGCGACATCACGTCGCAGGATGTGAACGAGTACCTGCGCGCCATCGCGGGACGGGAATTTTCGGCGAAGGATTTTCGGACGTGGGCCGGCACCGTGCTCGCCGCCGTGGCCTTGCGCCAGTTCGAAGCCTTCGAAACCAAATCGCAGGCCAAGAAAAATCTGGTCGCCGCGATCGAACGCGTCGCGGAGCGGCTCGGCAACACCCCGAGCGTCTGCCGCAAATGCTATATTCACCCCATGATCCTCGAGAGCTATCTCGACGGGGCGACCGTGGAAACAATCATGGAGCAGGGCAAAACCGTGTTGAACGCGGGTGAATCCGGGCTGAACCAGGCGGAGCGGGCCGTACTGACTTTTCTGCGACAGCGACTCCGGCCGGGGAAAAAGCCGACGCTGCTCACGGCCCTGCGCCGCTCGGTGGCACAGGCGCGTCGTGTCCGTGCACCTTCCGGTGGTGCTGGCGCAGCCACCAGATTACGCCGGCACAAATCAGCACCTTCACGACGTCAATCGCGATGATGATGAAGAGTCCCCGGCGGCTCGGGTCGCTGCTGAGGTCGCCGAGCAGAATCGTGACGTACGAACGGGCCACATACACTGGCAGGCAAATCCAAAAATAGACGCGAAACCTGATCCCGGTCAGCGCGAGCGCGTAGTTTCTTACCACATACGGGAGTCCCGGGACCAAGGCGGCCACGACGGCGACGGCGGCCGCTTCGTCGGCCGGCACCTGCGGCAGGTGGCGGTGCCGCCGTTCAATGAAGCGCTCGAGCGGGGCCCGCAGGAAGGTCCGCGTGATCAGGTAGGTTCCGATCAGGTGCACCGCGGTGACGCCGGCCACGACGACTCCTCCGAGCAGCGGCCCGAAACGAGCCCCCGCGAAGAGATAGACAAAAACGATCGGGAAACCGAATACCGGCAGCACGGCCATCAACGGCAGCACGGCAAGCGGATTCTGGCGCTCGACCACGGTGGTGATCCGCTGCCAGTCGAAATCGCGCAGGAACAGAATGGCGACCGCCGCACCGGCGAGAAGGATGAGCACTGCGATCACGAGCCATTTAATCTTCGAACGTTTGACCCGGCCCAACTCGAGGAAATGTCGCATCGAATGACCAGGGCGCGCGGCCACACGGGCAGGTTTGCGATCCTCCGTGGTCGCTGGTTTACGCCGCATTGGTTCCATAGCTGGCCGCATCGCGGCTTACGGTCAGACCCCGGCGGACCTTGGAAGTGGCATCCCATTCACGCACGGGGAACTCCCGGTCGCCTGCTCGGTCAACAGCCGAACGCCGATGCCTCGTCTTCTCGAACGTATCCGAAATTTTCGTGCACGCCGGCATCGCCATCGGGTCGCGGCCCATCCGAGCGGACGCGAGAAGCATCACATCTGGCCCTATTTCGCCTTCGGTTTCGTTCTCCTCTTGGCGGCGTACTTCTGGTTCACCGCGGCGCGATTGCTCACGGAGCCGATTCGCCTCGATTACGGTCCGAACGAGGGATTGTTCGTCAGCTCCATGGGGCCGGTTGTGGGTGCGGAATTCGTGGGCGGCAACACCGTCGAAACGCTCGTCAACGGGGATGAATTTTTCCCCGCGATGCTGCAGGCGATTCACGACGCCAAGCAGACGATTACCTTCGAGAACTATATCTGGACGTCCGGGTACATCAGCAACAAATTCATCGACGCGCTGCTTGAGCGCGCGCGGGCCGGCGTCAAGGTCCACATCATTGTCGATGGCATGGGTACGTTGAAACTCAACCACTCCGACCGGCAGCGACTGCAGGATGGCGGCGTGGAAATTTACGGCTATGGGCGTGAGCATTGGTATGAGATCAAACCCGACATCAATCATCGGACGCACCGCAAGCTGCTCATCATCGACGGCACGGTGGGATTCACCGGCGGGATGTGCGTTGACGACACGTGGCTCGGTAACGGAGACCACAAGGGGGTCTGGCGGGAAACCCAGGTGCGAGTCGAGGGCCCGGTGGTGCGCCAGATGCAGGCCGTGTTTGCGACGAACTGGATGCAGACGACATCGAAGCTGCTGCTCGGCGAGGAATATTTTCCCCGGATCGATGAAGTCGGCCGGGCGACCGCGCAGTGTTTCCGCAGTGGGCCGGGCGAGTCGCCCGAGAATGCGCGGCTGGGTTATCTTTTCGCCATCGCGGCCGCGCGTAAATCGATCGACATCGCCCACGCATATTTCGTCCCCGACGATCTCGCGATCGACATGCTCCTCGAGGCGCGCGCGCGCGGTGTGCGCGTGCGCATCATCGTGCCGGCGATCAACGATTCGGCGTTCGGCCGGGCCGCGGCCCGCTCACGCTGGGGCAAGATTCTCGAGAGCGGCGCGGAAATGTATCTCTTCGAGCCGGCGATGTACCACGCAAAGACCATGGTCGTGGACGACATCCTCGTTACGGTCGGCTCGGCCAATTTCGACAATCGTTCGTTCAGCATCAATGACGAGGTCACACTCAATGTGCTGGATCGCAGCGTCGCGGCGACCCACGCGAAGATTTTCGAACAGGACAAGAAACAGTCGCGGCAGCTGACGCGGGAGGAGTTCGAAGCGCGCCCGACCTATATCAAGGTGCTGGATCATTTCTGCGGATTGTTCCGGACGCAGCTGTGACCCGAAGCAGCCGTGCGGGAAGCGCCGGCAAGTGGAAGCGCCCGGACCCTCATTTGTCCGCTGGTGGCTTGATTGAAGTGGCGCCGTGTCTCCGACCGGCGTTGCCTCTGCAGTCGAAAGACCGGATGAAATTTCCTCCGTCAAAACTGCCGGTCGGAGACGCGCCAGCGGCAGCAAGTGGACGTGGTCGTTTCCCATGGCTGCGAGTGGATGCGCGCATGGCCGATCGTAATTCCAGCGCGGAAACCGCCGGTCGGAGACGCGGCACTACTCGGGCGCCACCTCCGAAGACGTGGTTGCGAGCCCCGGCGAGTGAACTGCCCGCGCTTCAATCCGTCTTCTTCCCGCGCCCCGAGCCATTCTCCAGCGCGTGCCTCACATACAGAATCTGCACCAGACACATCACGACAACCGCGAGAGGGATTCCGAACAACACGCCGAAAAATCCGAACAACAGGGCGAAGCTGAGCACCGCCACCAGGCCGTAGGCCGGCGGCAGGTTGACCGCCCACCGCTGCGCCAGGGGCGTGATCGCGTGTCCTTCGAGTTGCTGCACCACGAAGTAGACAATCGCCGCGTAGGCGGCGATCCGCGGACCCTCGCTGAGCGCCACCAAAATTCCAGGACCGGCCGCAATCAACGGGCCAAGGATCGGGATGAAATTGATCAATCCGGCAATAATCCCCAACCCGAGCGCAAGCGGCGCACCGACGATCCACAAGCCAAGCCCCGTCAGCACGCCGACGCACGTCATCGAGACGAGTTGCCCGAGGAGCCATTTGCGGAGCGCATCGCCGCTCTGCACCAGAGCCCCGCGCAATTTGTCGCGAAAGCCCGTGGGGAAAAGTCGCACGAAGCCGTCAAGATACAGCCGGGGATTCGCCGCCAGAAAGATGCCCCCAAAGAACATGAGTACGGCATGGCCGATGGTCCTGACGCTGATCGCGGCAAACTTCTGCACCCCCTCCAGCGAAGGCGCGCCACCACCGCCATCGGTGAAGCCGGAGATTCGTTCCATGACGAATTTTCCGGCCGGGCGGCTCTCAATCCAATTTCGCACCTCCTCAATCGCCCGCGGAATTCGTACCCCGAGCCCTTGCAGTTGCTCCGCAATCTGCCGGCCAAACAGCCAGGCCAACGCGGTCGCCCCTGCCACCAGCAGTATGACAACAATGGCGACAGCCCATCGTTCGCGTATACGCAAGCGGCGGGTGAGAGGATGCGCCAGCGTCCGGATGACGACCGCAAACACGATCGACCCAAAGGCAATCAGCAGGACATCCCGCAAAATCCAGCCGAGCGCGAAAACCGCGATCACGCCGCACGCGACGCCGACGTACCCCGCGAACCGTCCATAGCTAAGCCGTGATGATGCCGTCGAACTGCCCGTCATATAATGTCACTTGATTCGGACCTTCACGATGCGAACAAAGAGACAACAGTGTCTCACGCGGCCCGGCAGTTCCATGGTCCGACAGCGCCCGGAGTTATAAACATGTGCTGGTGCGGCCGCCGGGCATTGCGCTCGCGGCGGGTTGCGTTGCCCGACGAGCTTCCATCGTGCCGTAAACGTGCGCCGGCCGCTCGTTTGATGGGAACAGGACGGCCGCGCGAGGGAGCGAGCGCGGGGTCGCACCCACCACGGCACGTCGACGGCGGGCCGCGATTTGCGCGCGGTTGACGTCGCGTGCGCGGCTGAACAGAAAAGCAGCACCCCACCCACCCCATGTTCTCCCCAACGTCCCACGTTGCGGCAGCGCGTCAGCTTTGCCGCATTGTAGTGCTTCTCGCTTTCGTCGCCGCCGGACAACTGCTCGCCGCCGACATGGATCTCCATCAACTCCTGTCGAAGTCAGACCCCGCTTGGCGCGCGGCGCTCACCGCCAGCACGGAGGTCGGACCGCGGGACGCGGCCGGCAACACGCCACTCCACTATGCCGCGCTCCGCGGGAATGTGGACGCCGTCACGCTGCTGCTCGAGCGCGGCGCAGATCCCAATGCCGCGAATGCGGCCGAGGCCACGCCGCTGCATTACGGCTGCGGCAACGAGCGCATTGTCCGCGTGCTGCTCGCCAAAGGAGCAAAGCCAAATCCCGTCTCAAAGCTGGGCGTCACGCCCTTGATGGGCGCCGCCGCTCACGCGTCATGCGCGGCGACGGTGCGACTCCTCGTCGAGGCCGGTGCCGACGTGAACGCGATCATTCCGGAGGCAAAAATCGGCGTACTCGCCCACGCGATACTCGGCGGAGATCGCGCCGCGATTCGACTCTTGCTCGAACGCGGAGCGAATCCCAACGGAGGCGAAGGTTATCTCCCGTTGGTCGTGGCTGCGTACACCGGCGATCTTGAAACTGCGAGCCTGCTGCTCGACCGCGGTGCGGACGTGAACTCGAAGAACGAATTCTTCGGCCACGCCCTGAACGCCACGTTCTTCACGGGCGCGGACGACGTTGCCGCCCTGCTCATCGAGCGCCGCGCCGACTTGAATTTAAAATCAACCGCAGGGCATGGCACACCGCCGATGGTGTTCGCGGCTTATAATGAAACTGGTTCAACGCGGATCGCGCAGTTGCTGGCCGCACACAAAGTCTCGCTCGATGCCACCAACGACGCCGGCGAAAGCGCATTTTCCTGGGCGCTTAAACGCGGCCCGGACACTCCTCTCGTCCGCTATTTGCGTGAAGCGGGTGCGACACCGCCCAATTCAGAAGGCCGCCAAAAGGAACGCTCGCCACGCCCGCCCCCAGCCACCACCAACGCGCGCGCCGCGCTCATCAAGGACAGCGCGCAACGGGCCGTGACTCTCTTGCAGCACGGTAGCCGCGTGTTTTTGGAAAACGGCTTTGTCCGCTCGCAAAAATGCATCTCGTGCCATCAGCAAACCCTTCCCGCGGTGGCGTTCGGCCTCGCGCGCGAACGCGGCTTGCAGGTGGACGAACACGAGCTCGGCCGGCAGCTGCAGGCGCAGATGGAAACGATGTGGCGGCCGGCCGCCGAGGCGGCCCGACAGATGCGCGAACCACTTCCCGCGGCGCCGGACGACATCGGCTTTGGCGCGGATGCGCTCGCGGCCTTGCGTTACCAACCCGACCACACGACTGACGCGCTCGTGCACTATCTCATCGGCACGCAGCGCCAGGACGGCTCGTGGATCGCCGAGCGGCGTCCGCCGATGCAGGACGGCCCGCTCAGCGCGACGGCGTGGGCGGTGCGCGCGATCCAGCTTTTCCCGCCACCGGGAGAACAAGCGAAGACGACCGAGAGTCTTCGTCGCGCACGCGAATGGCTGCATCGGCAGCGTCCCTCGACGCACAACGAACAGGTCTTTCAACTGCTCGGACTCGCGTGGTCGGGCGAAAAACCAGCGGCACTGGCGAAGCAGGTGAAGGTGCTCCGCGCCAGCCAGCGTCAGGATGGCGGCTGGTCGCAATTGCCCGCGCTCGAGCCGGACGCATGGGCCACGGGGTCGGCGTTGATCGCGCTGCACAAGGCTGGCGTCGCCGTCGCGGACAAAACCTATAAGCGCGGGGTGGAGTTTCTGTTGCACACCCAGTTTGAGGACGGCTCGTGGTGGGTGCGCAGTCGCACGTGGCCGTTTCAACCGCATTTTGACGGCAAGTTCCCGCATGGGAAAGACCAGTGGATTTCCGCCGGCGGAACGTCATGGGCGGCGCAGGCTTTGTTGCTGACGGTGAAAGCCGACTCGCGCCCCGCGCTCCCTGATGGCCAGACCCTGATGGCACGCTATGCGGCGACGGCGCCCGCGGGAGCCAACCCTGCGAAAATGACGGAGACTGCCGCCGGACCTGCGTCGGTGGAGGCAGTGACTTTCAACCGGGACATCCAGCCCATTTTGGAGCGCTCCTGCGTCTCGTGTCACGAGGGCGAAAAGCCCAAGGCAGATTTCAGCCTGGTCACGCGCGACCGGGTCTTGAAAGGCGGCCAGAGTGGCGAGCCCGCGATCATCCCGGGACGCAGCAGCGAAAGTAATTTGGTGCGTTATGTTTCGGATCAAGTGGAGGACCTCGAGATGCCGCCGCTGCACCGGCGCGAGAAATATCCCGCGTTGAGCGCGAGTGAGATAGCCGCGATTCGCGCGTGGATCGACGCTGGGGCGGAGTGGTGAGGCGCGGTGGGCACTCTTGGCGTACGCCGCCCGAAGGCCAGTGTGGCGGGGCGAATGATCTGACCGTCCGCGCCGGTTTGAGGCTGCACAAGCGCGGTGCCCATCGTTCACTTGGGGTGAGAATGACCCCGCGCCACCTTTGGGTTTCCGCCGTGCTGGCTCTGTCCGTCGCCCCGCTGAATACGAGCGCGGCCACCCCGGCTCGTTTCGATTTTGGCACGGGCCCGGCCGCTCCCGATTACACGCAGGTGACGCCGGAAACGCTTTTCTCGAAGGAGCGCGGATTCGGGTTTGAACCGGGCCGCGTGCTCACGGCCGTGAACCGCGGCGGAAAGGATCCGTTGTGCGGCGATTTCGTCACCAGCGAGGCGCCGTTTCACTTCACAGCGCGCGTTCCCACCGAAGGGAATTATCGCGTCACGGTCATGCTCGGCGATTCCGCGGATGTCACCGTAACAACAATACGGGCGGAGCTGCGGCGGCTGATGGTGGAAAAGGTCGAGACCAAAGCGGGCGAGTTCCGGCGCGTGAGCTTCATCGTCAATACGCGCACGCCGGCCATCGCTGGGGTTGGCCCCATCAAAATGGGTGAAGTTCGGCTCAAGGCACCGCGCGAAACCGTGCAGGAGGCCTGGGCGTGGGATGACGCGATCACGCTCGAGTTCGCAAACACACGCCCGGCGGTTTGCGCCATGGAAATCGAACCAGTGGAGGTCCCCACGATTTTCCTCCTCGGCGACTCGACCGTCTGCGACCAGTCGAAGGAGCCGTACAACAGCTGGGGGCAGATGCTGACGCGTTGGTTCACGCCGGAAGTCACGATCGCGAACCACGGCGAATCAGGTGAGACGTACCGTGCGCGGTTCGCTCGCTGATTATGCCGAAGCGGCGCGGCAAGCCGCGATGGAAGCGGGTGTGGCGTTCATTGATTTGAACGCGATGAGCAAGGTACTCTATGCCGCGCTGGGACCCGACCGGTCCGCGCGCGCGTTCGCCACGATCGAAGGACGCGTCGACAACACGCATCACAACAATTTTGGCAGCTATGAACTGGCGAAGTGCATCGTGCAGGCAATCCGCGATCAGCAGCTGCCCCTTGCCCGCTTCATTCTGGATGAATTCCCGGGGTTTGCTCCGGGCAAACCGGATGATCCGGATACGTTTGTTTTGCCACCGAGCGGGGATTTCACGAACCAGCGGCCGCTCGGTGACGAAGCGAACAGATGAACCAGGTTCGAGGTGGCATGGGCGTCCCGCCCGTGGGTTTGATGTGGCATGGGCGTCCCGCCCATGGACAGTGCGACTTGTGTATAACGGTATGGCGGGACGCCCATGTTGTACGTTGTGTACAACGATATGGGCGTGCCGCCCATGTTTGCTGTACCTCGCGTCGTTCACGGGCGGGACGCCCGTGCTACTCCAATTCACGGGCGGCACGCCCTGCGGCACAGCTCCACGCTTTAACCTCATGAAACGCTCTCGCATCCTCACTCTCATCGCCGCGCTGGCGGGCGTGTTCAGCACCACCCGCGCCGAGTATCTTTTCACCTACTTCACCAAGAACGGCGAAGATGGCCTCCACCTCGCGTGGAGTTCCGACGGCTACACCTGGCAGCGGCTCAACGACGGGAAAAGTTACCTCACGCCCAAGGTCGGAAAATCAAAACTCATGCGCGACCCCTGCGTTGTGCGCGGACCCGACGGCACGTTTCACCTGGTTTGGACCTCGGGCTGGACCGAGAACAACATCGGCTACGCCTCGACCCGGGATTTTCTGATGTGGTCGGAGCAAAAGGAAGTGCCGGTGATGGCGCACGAGCCCAACGTGCGCAACTGCTGGGCGCCGGAGATCGCGTATGACAATAAGCGGGACGAGTTCATCATCTTCTGGGCGTCGACCATTCCCGGCAAATTCCCGGAAACCGCGGGCGCATCCGAGAGCGCGTACAATCACCGGATGTATTTCACGACGACCAGGGATTTCGCCACTTTCCGGCCCACGAAACTCTTTTACGATCCTGGCTTCAGCGTGATTGACGCAACGTTCCTGCACGCGAACGGGCGTCACTTTCTCATCGTGAAGGACGAGACGGTGAAGCCCCCGAAAAAATATCTGCAGATTGCCGCGGCCGACGACATGCAAGGGCCGTCCGGGCCGCTGTCGGCGCCGTTTACGCCTCCCGGACTTTGGGTCGAAGGTCCCACCGCTTTCAAACTCGGCGACTACGACGTCGTCTACTTCGACGCGTATAAGACAAGTCATTACGGAGCGATGCGCTCGAAGGATTTGAAGACGTGGGAGGACGTCACCGCCAAGGTGAAGTTGCCGGACGAGGGTACACCCGTCCGCTTGCGCCACGGTACGATCATTGAGGTG
>JBBRCR010000126.1:0-17979 GCA_038204695.1 Opitutales bacterium
CTCGACGCCGCCTTCGACCAGCATCCGGTCGATGGTCACGAGCTGATCACGAAACTCCCGGAACTCCACCGGGCCGTAAATGCAAGGAAGGGCTGGACGCAGCGCGGGCTGCCAGGCAATCGTCGGGATGGTGCGGGCCGCCGCTTTTTTCTTCACCCCAAAAACGTAGCGGTCCGAGCTTGAGGCATGGAATGGTTTTCGCCGCTCCATGCCTCGTTAGTATCTGCGGTGATCCCTCCGCTCCTTAGTATTAACTCTTGTGATACACACCGCTTCCGCTCCGGGACAGGCAGGCGAGCGCGTCGATTGCACCCGCCGCATCGCCGCGATGCGCGGCGGTCCGCGACCGGCCGCCGAGCCGCGGAAATGAACGCGCGAAATATTATAGACGTCGTTTTTGCCGCCGATCGGCCTTTTTCACCCCGTCAATCGCCCCGTCGGCGAGCCGATTCTCTCGCTTTCTCCCGTGAAGAATTGGTCGGGATCTCTTCCGGGACAGACTCTACCTAATCCCGCTGAGATCGTTGAACGCGATGAACGAGCGATTCGTGCCGCCCGCCACATTGCCCGTCACCTGCGCCGTGCTCCGTTGGGACTGATCGACGTTCTGATCCATCCGGCCGGCGAGCAGGCTTTGCCGGTTCCCCCACAGCGAGAACTCGTAGTTGAAATCAAACCGCGTTTGCCGGATGTACTTGTGCGTCTTCGCCCTCGCCCACTGGTAATTGATGGTCTTCCAATAAGCCTGCGCCGGATTCGTGGGATTCGGGCCGACATTGGTCCACACGCCCGTGCCGGTCGGCGCCGCCCCCGTCGTGCTGCTGGTGACCACACCCTGGGAGTCGAGCGTTCGGCGCGAGGTCAGCTTGTCGGAGTAGTTGGCGGAACCGACGAAGCTGAGCCCGCCGAAGAGCTTCTGCGTCACCTCGAGCGTGCCGCTGAAATAATCGTCCTCGACAAACGTATCCCCGCCGCTGAGACGGAAAAACCGGTCGCGACCGAACCGCTGGCGCGCGACATTGGCCGTTTCGTTGAACTCGTTGATGTTCTCCGCCAGGCGCAGGCCCAGGGCGTTGATCACGGTGCCAGCGCTCGCGTCGCTGACATCCTTGAACTGGTTGCCCTCGTTGCGGAACTGGCCGTATTCGATGTCGACGAAAACGTTCGTGTTCGCAAACGGCCGGAAATCCAGCGCGGGCGTCACGAGCATGCGCCGCCGATCGTCGAAGTCGTCCGGGCTGCTCGTGTTCTGATAAACCAGACCGACGCCGTAGTTGAGCGAGCGGCCCTGCTCATCCTGTCGCATCACCGGGCCGCTGTTATAGAGTTCCGCGCGGTGGAAGTCGTCCGTGCCGATCCCGACCCGGAGGTTCGTGCGTGGCACGGCGCGCGGGTATTTCGGCGTGATGTTCACGATGCCACCGAGGGCGGCGACGCCGTAGAGAAGCGACTGCGGGCCGCGGGCGATCTCCTGCCGGTCGACGTTGATCACGTCGGTGACCGTATCCTGCCGGAAGCCGCTGCGGAGAAACGAACGCGTATTGAAACCGCGGATATTCAGCGACGCGCTGTCGCGGGACAGGGCGCCCGTCTGCTGGCCCGTGCCGGAGGGGCTGAAAAGGAAATTGTTGGATGCCTGATACTGGTCCTGAACGACGCCCGCGCTGTATTGGAGCGCCTCCTTGATATCGACGGCGCCGATGTCGTCGATGAACTCGCGCGTGACGACCTCAATCGGCATCGGGATTTGCTTGATTGGCATGTTGAGCCGGGTGCCGGTGGTCGCATTCGTCGCGATATACCCGCGGTCCTTGGTCGTATCGACACGGAACTCGGACAGCACGATCGGCTCGTCCTTGGCGGCGGAGGCGGGCGACGGCGGGGGAGTTTGGGCCCCCATTGCCGGGAGTATACCGAGCAGCAGGAAGGAGTGAACAAGGTGGTGTGAGGCTTTCATACGGGGTGTACCTTTAGTCATGCGAGTGGCCGGGGCGCACAACCGGGTTGCAAGTTGACAGTTAACCGAAAGTCTCGCGCCCATGGCTGAAACCCGGCGTAAACCAGCCCCCTCCGCAGTCCCCGACTCGTCGGCCCAGCGCAAGGCGGGGTCGTCGCCGACACTCCGCGACCTCGCCCGCACGGTCGGGGTGAGCCGCACGACGATCTCGCTCGCGCTCCGCCATCATCCGCGAATCCCGGAAGAGACCCGTCTGCGGGTCAGCGCCGCCGCGGAAAAAATCGGCTATCGCCCGGACCCGAAGGTTTCGCGGCTCATGACTTATCTTCGGCTCCGCCGCCGCGCGCCGGCATCGGAAATCATCGCGGTAATAAACAACTTCCCGCAACGCGCTCCGTGGACGACCAACACGCATCTGCGCGCCGTCCATGACAGCATCCTCGCCCGGGCGCCGAGCCTCGGATTTGCCGTCGAGGATTTCTGGCTGGCGGAGCGCGGCATGACGCCCGCCCGCCTGTCGGGCATCCTGCGCGCCCGCGGCATCGAGGGCATGGTCCTGCTTTCGTTTCCGCACTTCACACCCACGCTCGAGATCAACTGGGCGGACTTCGCCTGCGCCGCGATCGGCCACAGCCTGGCCCTGCCGCTGCACCGCGTGAGTTCACACCAATACCGCGACCTCACCACGGCGCTGAAGGAGCTCGCCGCGGCCGGTTACACGCGACCCGGCCTCGCCCTCAACCCCGACGTCGATCAGCGCGTCGAACACTATTATGTCGCGGCGTACCTGCTCGCGCAAAGCCGGCGGCCGCCGGTCGCGCGCATGACGCCGCTGCTCTTCACCGGTGGCCGCGATCAATTCGTGCGCTGGTTCGAGCGCGAACGTCCCGATGTGATCCTGCTGTCGCAGCCGCCGCCCGCACGCGAGGACGTCGAAACATGGCTTCGAGCAATGGGACGGCGCTGCCCGCGTGATGTCGGGCTCGTACTCCTCGACTTGCCCCATGCCGGATCAACGGCGTCGGGCATCCGCCAGCCCTACGGCGAAATCGCCGCGGCCGCGGTCGATCTGGTGGCCGCGCAGATTTCACGCGGTGAACGCGGGCTGCCCGCGCTGCCCCAAATCATCAACCTGGAGGGTGCCTGGCGGCCGGGCGATACGACGAGGCGCCGGGCGGATTGAGCAATCGCCACCGCGCGAGCCGCCATATCCAGGTTTTGGATTCGTGGCGGCGGGCATCCACTCGCTGGCGCTCGCAGCCACTAAAGACAGAACGTTCGCCGTCCCGGAAACTACCGCTCCCATTCCACCCGTTCCTTCGGTTCGCGCAACGGGAGCTCGTCGAGCTTGCCGGCGGCGGCGACGACTTCATACGCCGTCCGGAAGTGCAGCTTTGCGAATTCGCCCAGCGACTTGACGCCAAATTTCTCGATGATTCGCCGCCCCTGCTCTTTCACCAGCGGGCCAGCGCCTTTTTGCATCCGTTCCCCAAAGCGTTTTGAGAGCAGGCCCATCTGGCGCTGAAATTCAGCTCGAGCGACAATCGAGGCGGCGGCCACGACGGGGTCCTCTTCCGCCTTCGTCCGCATCTTCAAGTCGAAATCCTTCACGCCTTTCCTGGCCAGCTCCCGCTGCGTCAAGGGCTGCTCGGAGAATTGATCAAGCAGCCCCCATGGCACGCGCTTCGCCGACAGCGCCTGCTCGAGCGCCGTCGCGTGCTGCCACGCGAGCAGCCGGTTCAGGTTCGCCCCGGGCCGGGCCATGAGCTCGTTGTATTTCGGCATGCCACAAAAACACGTCCGCACGATCACCCCCTTCGTTTCGCGGATAATCTGGTCGAGTTTGTTGATCTGGAGTTCCGCAATCCGCTTCGAATCCTTCACGCCCGCCTTGAGCCACGACTCAACCGCGGACCGATCGGCGATCACGGTGGCCGCGACGACCGGGCCGAAGAAGTCGCCCTTGCCACTCTCGTCGAGTCCGGCGTGCGACTCGAACCACTCGGGGTGCAATACGTCGTCATAGCCGAGTTTCGCCGCGCCGGTAACCTCCGGTTCGATCACGTCGCGAATGAAATCCTCCGTGCCTTTTCCCGCGACGACGACCTTGCCGCTGGTGTAGGCGGATACGTTGACCTTCAGATGGTCGGCCTTGAACGCGAATCGCGTGTAGGCGACCTCGGATCGCATCCAGCCTCTCGCCTCCAGGATCGTCCGCAGTTTCTCCATTTGCGCGTCATCCAGCTTGACCGTGTAGGAGGAAATTTTCTTCGGCGCGTCGGCGTCGTCCGCGTTCATATTCGACATCCGGCGATCGGCGCAAAAAGTGGTCGGGAGCGCAAAGGAGAAAATTCGCCTTGCATCGGTGGCCACTCTTCGCGGCGATTTTCCGGTGCCGCGTTCCGCCACCGAGGTCCTGATTGCTGCCGCGCCGGAATTTCGGCGCGCGCTCCTGAGCTGGTACCGCGCGAACGCCCGGCCGCTCCCCTGGCGCGATGCGCCCTCGCTGTACAAGACGGTGGTCAGCGAGTTCATGCTGCAGCAGACGCAGGTCAAAACCGTGCTGCCCTACTTCGCGCGCTGGCTCGCCGCGCTGCCGGACTTCGCCGCGCTCGCCACAGCCGAAGAGTCACGCGTGCTGAAACTTTGGGAGGGACTCGGTTATTACTCCCGCGCCCGCAACCTGCACCGTCTCGCCCGGGCGCTCGTCCAGCGCCCCACGCCACCGCTCCTTCCGGAGGAATGGATGGAGCTGCCGGGGGTCGGTCCATATACGGCGGCGGCGATCACGAGCATCTCTTTTGGCGCCCGCGCTGCGTGCGTGGACGGCAACGTGGTGAGGATCCTCGCCCGGCTCACGGCGAACGCGACTCGGTTTCGCGATTCAGCAACGGCCGCGCGGGCCATGGCGCCGCCCGCGGCCGCGCTGCTGCCGCCGGAATCGCCCGGCAACCACAACCAGGCGATGATGGAGCTCGGCGCCACCGTCTGTTTTCGGCAGCAGCCGCTGTGCCTCACGTGCCCGGTGCGAGGGCACTGCGCCGCGGCGAAGAGTGGTGATCCGGAGGCTTTTCCCCGACTGGCCGCAAAGGTGATCGAGCAGCGCGCGGTGACACGCATATGGTGCGAACGCCACGGGGCACTGCTGCTGCACCGCGCGGCGCCGAACGCCCGCCGTTTCGCGAACATGCACGAGTTGCCCCTCGCGGAGCACGCGGGCCTTGATCACCTCCGCGCCGCGCGCGGCGAACTGCTGGCGAAACGCCGCCGGGCGATCACGCGGTTTCAAATCACCGAATCGATTCATCGGATACAGCCGCCGGTCCACGTACTCGGAGCGGAGCTGGTGTGGGTTCCGTTCGCTCAGCTCGGCGCCATTACGCTCTCCGGCCCGCATCGCCGCTGGGTCACTGAAATCCTGGCGATACGCGCGACGCGGAAATAGTCGGGCCTTCGCCACCACTGGCACTCGCCAGTTCACGCTCGTCCGTCATCCGTCATCCGTCATCCGTCATCCGTCATCCGTCATCCGTCATCCGTCGTCGGTCGTCCGCCCTCCGCTCCGTCAACCCGGCATAATCAATGTCTCGATCCGGTGCTTCGATGCGCGGACATCGTCGACCGTGACCCGCGGGCTCAACTCCAGCGTCAGCAGGTGGTGCGGGCGCCAGAACGAGCTCACCATCGCGAAGTCAATGTGCCCGCCGCCAATTGGCTGATGGTCCTGCCCGCTCGCGTTCACGTCATGAAGATGAAACCCCAGCAGCCGCGGAGCCACTCGCTCGAGGTGCTCGCGATGTTTCAGCAGACCCATGCCTTCCTTGATGTCGGCATGGCCGCAATCGTGCCAGTACCCCACCGGCGCCGTCTCCGGATACGCCGCCAGAAAATCGACAAAATCCCCGTCCAACGGCAGCTCCTCGAAGCGCTCGCGATTCTCAAAACCGAGCCTCACCCCTTTTTGCCCCGCGTAATCGAGCACCTCGTTGATGCTTGCCTTGCTCTGTTCCCAAAACGGCCCCATGCGCTTGCGCAACTTCGTCAGCGAACGCTGCAGCAGCGCGTGGTAGGCGGCGTCGTCCCCGTTGCGGCCAGCCGCGGGGTGTTCGTGCAGATAGTTGCGCACGTCGCGCGCGGGATTAAACCAAAAAAAGCTGACGCTCCCGAGGTGGCAGACGAGCGCCGTGGACTTGACCTGAGCCGCAAAATCGATCGAACGCTTCGTGTGCCGCAGCCATTGATCGTGCTCGCGGTGTTCAGTCACTGAAGGCTCGAAGAGGTTCGGCGCCGCGTGCACCACTCCGGTCGGAAGCGGACAGAAGTTGTGGGTGGAACTGATCTCGATGATCCCCTCTGCCACCGCCTTGAGGATTCCGGGCAAAAGGGTGATCCGAATACCATGGCTCAGCTCGGCGCAGGCAAAGCCGAGCGCCGCCATCTCCCGCAGCATCGCATAGCCATCGTTGTGCCGGTGGGAACACCAGCTGGTCGAAAGGGCGAGAGTCGGTTTCACGCGTGATCAATCATCAGAGCAGGGAGGTGCACGCCAAGTTGCACGCCGAAACGCACCCGAAAAAAGCCGCGTCCCGCAATCAGCAGGGCGCGGCGAAACTTCGGAGCCAAAACCTTATTCCGCGTACCGGCGACGCAGCATCTGGGTGAAGGCCTGGACCTTGTTCTTGCGGCGGCGGCGTTCGCACGGCTTCTCGTAGTAACGCTTGGCGCGGGTGCCCTTGATGATGTTTTCGCGATCGAGCTTCTTCTTCATCCGGCGCAGTGCGCGGTCGATGGGCTCATTCTTGCGAATCTTGATTTCGATAGACATGGGTGCAGACGGAGCGGTCGGTGTGAAAGGAAAAGCCGGTTAATAGGCCAAGCCCGATGGTCTGCGTCAATGGCTTTTTGGCGGCTATTTTGGGCCGCGCGTGCGTACGTCGGGTGGTCCAGCCGATCTCCGGAGTCACGGCACGGGATATTCGCACCCGAAATTGTGCAACCCAACCGCACCCAAATGGATCAAAATAGTTGCGGGAGGTGCAGCCGTAACGCTCATTTCACTTCCCTGGCGAAGTGCGGCCGAGCTGGTGTTCTGTCCGAATCCGATGACTTCATTCCTTTTCCCTGCGAAAGGCGCCGCGCCCGGCGGCTCCCCGCCGGCGAACACGCGTAGCGCCCCGTCACGATCACGGTCGCAGCGGGAACACGCCGCCAAGTTGAAGCGACTCTTTCAGACGCTGGTTTCGGGCGCGCTGTTAATGGCATCCATTCGCGCCGGGCCACCCGCTGCCGAAAACTCCGTTTCAGAGGTGAAGGCCGCCGGCTTAATCAAGCTCATCTCGTTCGTCGATTGGCCGGCGGATTCTTTCGCGACGGCCGAGGCACCCTTGGTCATCCGCGTCCTCGGAACCGGCCCGACCTCGGCGTGTATCGACTCGTCTGCCATCGGTGAGATCTGGCGCGGTCGCCCGATTGTCGTGCAGCGCTTCAGGCCGGAAGAGCCGATCGGCGATTATCACGTGCTGTTTGTCACGGCCGCAGAGCAGGAGAACTGGCCGCGGATCCGGGAGCAGCTGAGTGGCCGGTCCATTCTCACGGTGAGCGATGCGGATCAATTCGCCGCATCTGGCGGAATGATTCAGCTCACCCCGCGGCGCAATCGCCTGCACCTGCTCGTCAATGTGGCGGTTGCCCGCCAATGCCGGGTCACGATCAGCTCCAAGATCCTCCGCGTCGCCCATGTCATCGGAGATGAGCGGCCATGATGCGCTTTGCCGACCTCCCCATTCGCCGCAAGGTGGCCGCGGCCATTTTGCTGACGAGCACGATCGTGCTGATGCTGACCGGAGCCGCGTTCATGACGTACGAATGGGCGACGTTTCGCCAGGCGGCGGTGTCCCATCATAGTGCGCTCGCGCGCGTGATTGCCGAAAACAGCACGGCCGCAGTCCGTTTTCACGACCGGACCGAGGCCGTCCAACTGCTCGGCACGCTGCGCGCAGACAAAGAGATCACCGCGGCGGTCCTCTACGATGCGGAGGGCGACCCGATCGCCACCCACGGAGCGAGTGCGCTCGCGCCCGCCCATCAGCGCGAAATGCCTCCCCTCAGCCATCGATTTATGGACGGCCAGCTCGTTGTGTTTGAGCCGGTCATTCACGACAATCGGCAGCGCGGCACGTTGTGCATCGTCGCGAGCCTCGACGCCGTGCACGAGCGCTTCGAGCTCTACACGATCATGATGGTTGCGATTCTGGTCACAGCTTCACTCATCGCGTTCGCACTCTCGTCGCAGCTACAGCGTCGCATCACGGAACCAGTCCAGGAACTCGCGCGAACGGCGCAGGCGATCGCCGTGCAGCAAGACTACTCGATGCGGGCGACCCGTTACGGCAACGATGAACTCGGCGCGCTGACCGACGCGTTCAACCGGATGCTCGATGAAATCAAGGAACGTGACGCGCGGTTATCTGCGAACGAGGAGCGGCTGCGGGTTGCACTGGCCGCGGCCAACCTCGGCACGTGGCGGTATCATCCCGAGCGCCGCGAGAGCATCGTGGATGAGAACTATCGGCGCATTTACGAATTGCCGGCGGGCGATGGCGCGGCGAGTTCAGATGATCTGGAAGTGCGGATCCATCCGGACGATCGCGCGGCGGTGCGCGCGGCGCTCGACCGCGCCGTGCAGAGTCCGGACGCGCAGTTCTTCCACGAGTACCGGCTCGCCCTGCCGAGCGGCGCCATGCGCTGGGTGCGCGATCGCGGCCGCGTCGTACGCCGGCCGGATGGCCAGGTGGATTATGTCACCGGTGCGCTGGTCGACATCACGGACCGAAAGGAAGCAGAGGAGGAGGTGCACCGGCTGAACGCGGGGCTCGAGCAGCGTGTCGCGCAGCGAACGGCGGAGCTGCAAAACGCGAACAAGGAACTGGAGGCGTTCACCTATTCGGTGTCGCACGATTTGCGGGGGCCGTTGCGCCATATTGTGGGCTATGCCGAGATGGTGCGGGACGACGGCGAGAACCGGCTTTCGGAGGAAAGTCGCGGCTACGTGCTGCGCGTCGTGGCCGCCGCCGAAAAACTGAACCGCATCCTGGAGAGCCTGCTGAGTCTGAGCCGGATTGGCCGCCGGCCGCTGGTGATGCAGCCGACGCCCCTGGACGAAGTGGTCGATTCGGCGTTGCGGGAATTTGAAGCGGAAGGGAAGAACCGGCGGATCGAATGGCACCGGGAGAAATTGCCGACCGTCGAATGCGACCCGGCGCTGATGGCGTTGTTGTTTTCGAACCTGCTTTCGAATGCGCTGAAATATTCGCGACCGCGCGACATGGCCGTCATCGAGATCGGGACGGTCCCCAATGACGGCGCCCTGGCGGTGTTCGTGCGCGACAACGGGATCGGCTTTGATCCGCGCTTCCGCGAAAAACTCTTCGGGGTCTTCGAGCGGCTGCATAACGCGAGCGAGTTCGAAGGCACGGGCGTAGGTCTCGCGATCGTGGAACGCATCGTGCGCCGTCACGGCGGCCGGATTTGGGCCGAAGGTGAGCCCGACCGCGGCGCGACGTTTTATTTCACGGTGGGCGGAGACCGAGCGTAGACGGCTGGATTCGTGATTTGCAGCGGGCAGATAAAAAATCTTTTTTGTCACAGAGCGCACAGAGCTCCGACCCAGAGTTCACAGAGGAAAACCCTTCGATCCTATTTGGAAATTTGGAATGTCCGCCCGTCCGCATCAGGCGCGTCCAAACTTGGACACGCGAGCAGTGCGCAACCAATGTCCTCGGGAATGCGCCGGCCGGTGCGCGCGAGGATGTCCGGCAACGTCTCGCTGGCGGGAGTGATGATGACATCGGGTTTTTCGCGCGCGAGCCATCGGCGGATGGCGCCCTCGTCCTCCGACGAGTCGAGCAACAGCGCCGGCGCGAGCCGCACGCCCGGCAGGAGCTGCCGGGCCATCAGGTATCCCGCCTGCCAGCGGCCTTGAAACCGCAACTGGTGCGTGTGCAACAGCACGAGCCCGGGCCGTCGATAGCCCCGCACCGCAAAAAGAAACATCATCGTCGTGCCGTGGACGGTGAAGATCTGGTTGTAGCGGTCGGGCCCGATAAACCCGTTCTCGGGGACCGAAAAGCGCGTGGCAACACCGGCCCAGGGACCGACCCTGGTTTCCGCCAGTTCAGCCGCGGACGGCCGGAGTTTCACGCAATCTTATCGGTAAAATTCCCGCCCCACAGACCGGAGGCACGCCGATTTCCATGCTCACCGGGTTTCAATATGATTGCCCGCATCTCCCGGGCGCAGTCCGTGGCGGACCACCCCATCCGCGATGCTGGACCTCGTTAGACTGCGCCCGGGAGAGTTTCGCGCGACGAGGCGAATTACGGACGGGAAGGCTTTGGTGCAGTTGACGCCGTCCAGCAGAACTCACCTGAGATCCTGCTCGAGCAGGGCCTCATGGATGGCGATCGCGGCTTCGGCGCCCTCCGCCGCCGCCGTAATAGCGAGATGGATACCGCAGCGCACGTTGCCAGCGACAAACAGGCCTGGCACGCTGGTGGCGGCATGTTCATTGCAGCAAATGCCGCCGGATGCGTCGACTTCGGCGCCCAGATTCTCGGCGAAGCTCGAGCGCTGCGGGGTGGCAGCGTCGAAGAAAAGCGCGCCGCATGGCCGACGGCCGCCGTCGGCCAGCGCGATCTGCGCGAGCCGGCCGGACGCATCGCCCCGCAAGCCGACGACCTCCGTCTCGATTAGACTCACTTTGTGGCGGGCCAGCCGCTCGCGCATCTCCCGGCCGAACTCGGCGGGGCCATCGGTGCACAGGGTGACGTCGGGTGACCAGGTGAGCAAATCGAGCGCCAGTTCCGCCGCCGGCTCGGCCCGGCCGTAGGTGACAAAAATCTGTCCGCGGTTCTCCCAGCCATCGCAGATGGGACAATGAAATACACCGCGGCCGTACCATTCGCGGAACCCCGGTTTCTCCGGCAGCAAATCCACCCGGCCGGTCGCCAAAAGCAGGATACGCGCCTCGCGCGAGGACCCGTCCGCCACCGTGAGCAAGAAACCGCCGTCCGCCCGGCGCACGGCGGTAACCGCTTGATCATGGACACTCACGCTCGGATAGGCAGCCAGTTCCGCGCGGCCCAGCTCGCGCAGCTGACGGGGAGAAACTCCATCCCGCGTGAGATAGCCGTGCAATCCCGCCGACATGGCGTTGCGCGGCTGCCCGGAATCGAAAACGGCCACCTGGCGGCCGCAACGGCCGAGGATCAGCGCTGCGTTAAGTCCGGCCGGCCCGGCCCCTACAATACACACATCGAGTCGTGAGTGCCGCTCGCGGGAAGGCTCGGTTTTGATCATGCGCCCGACCGACACGTTGACCGACCGGAGGTAACGAAAACGACTCCACCGCTCAACGCCCTGGGAAGGGCGGCGCTCCGGCTCCCGGAGTGCGCGGATGGGGGACCGACCCTGACACAAATGTAAGGCTGCCTTGCTTTTCTCCGCGGGCTAGCGCCGGAATCTTTCAGCATGCATGCAGGTCGGAGCGGTGAGGGCAGTTTACGCCAGCGGCTCGGAGGAAGGGCGCCGGGTAAGACTTGCGACGTCGCGCTGGACGTCTCATTCGACTGTGATGATTCGTCCGAACTGGAGCGGCCTTCCGCCGCGCAACGATGATCGAGACCCGCCCCCTTCCTGGCGACATGGCTCCGTTTGACACTCATGTCCCTCACGTGCTCGTCGTGGAAGACGAGCAGAAGACCCGCGAATCACTGGTTGAAGGGCTGCGGCTGGAATCGTGGTCGGTGGCGTCAGCCGCCACCGGGGCGGAGGCCATCACGATGGTGGAGCACGAGCCGTTCGAATTGATCGTGCTGGACTGGATGCTGCCGGATCGCGACGGGCTCGATGTGCTGCATCACCTCCGGGCCCGAGGGCAGCGCATTCCGGTCCTGATGCTGACGGCGAAAACGACGCTGAATGATCGCGTGACCGGGCTGGACAGCGGCGCGGATGATTACCTGCCGAAGCCGTTCGCCTTCGCCGAACTGCTGGCGCGGTGCCGGGCGCTTTTGCGCCGACCCTTGTGGCCCGCGGGCGGGCTGCTGCGCTGCGCGGATTTGCAGGTCGATACGCGCGCCCGCGTCGCGCTCCGCGCGGGCCAGCAAATCCCCCTGACCCCGCGCGAGGTGGACGTCCTCGAGTATCTGTTGCGATATCAGGGGCAGATCGTCACCCGCGAGATGCTCGAGCGCGACGTGTGGAAGCAAACCCACCGCATGACCTCGCTCGACAATGTCATCGATGTCCAGATGATGCGACTTCGCCGAAAGGTGGACGTCGAAGGCGCGGAACGTTTGATTCATACGGTGCGCGGCGTCGGCTACCGGCTCGGCAAAGAATCCGGGTGAGACAATGGTTCCAGAGGCGAACGCTGCGCTTCCGGCTGGCGCTGTGGTATGGCGTCGGCGGCACGCTGCTGCTCGCCGGGTTCGCGGCGACGTTGTATTTTTTCGTGGCGGAGCGCATGGCGCGTCCCCTGGCGCACCAGCTGGAGCGCGACCTGGCCACGATCCGGCAGAGTCTGGAGGTGCGGCCGGGCAACACGATTTTCTGGAAAGGGCGGCCGGTCGCGCGGGGCGCACAATGGACGACCGAATACCCCTGGTTCGAGCTTTGGGACGAGAGTGGGAAGCTGGTGCGCCGGCTCTGGCCCTTTACGGAGAACCGGGTGGCCCAGGTGCCCGCGGCACCGGCGCGCGGACGCGAAACCGTTTCGGTCTTCAACGTGGCACCGGACATCAAGCTGCGCGTGCTTTCGATGCCGTACCCGGTGCCCGTGCCGGGGGGCGACTGGATGATCCGGATCGTGCGTATCCACGAACCGAATGCCGACGCGCTGGGCGCGCTGCGGCTGATCATCATCGCCGCGCTGCCCACCGTGATCGCCCTGCTGGTCGTGGGTGGTTTCGTGGTGACGCGGCGCTGGCTGGCGCCGCTGGATCGCATGGTGGCGCAAGCAAACCGGATCACGGCGGACGATTTGAGCCGCCGGCTGCCGCATGAAAACCCCAACGATGAACTTGGCCAGCTCGCGAGCGTGTTCAACGAAACGCTGGATCGACTGCAGGGATCCTTCGAGGCCCTGGATCGCTTCGTGGCGGACGCCTCCCACGAGTTGCGGACGCCATTGACCACGTTGCGCAGCGTCGGTGAGGTCGGACTCCGCCGCAGCCGCACGGTCGAGGAATACCGCGAAATCATCGGCAGCATGCTGGAGGAGGCGCAACGGTTGCAGCAGCTCATTCAGCGACTGCTGGAACTCGCGAGTGCCGAAGGTGGCGCGCCGGCGATTGAGCGCAGCGAGATTCAGGTGGACGAGTACGTCGCCACGTGCGTGAGCGAGCTGGGCATTCTGGCGGAGGCGAAAGGCCAGCGCATCGAAGTCGACGCGAAGGCGTGCACCGTCCGAACGGATGCGGTCATCCTGCGGCAGGCCGTCCAGAACCTCGTCGACAACGCGATAAAGTACAGCCCGGCCAATGCGACTATACGTATCGTAATTCGCGGGGAGGCCGACCAGGTGACGATCGCGGTCACGGATCAAGGAACGGGGATCAGCTCGGAGAATCGCGAGCACTTGATGCAGCGATTTTTCCGGCCGGATCGCGCGCGGGGGCGCGACAGCGGCGGATTCGGACTTGGGCTTTCGATCACGAAAGCTTACATGCGCGTGCTCGGCGGGTCCCTCGTGTACGAACCGGCGCAGCCCACGGGCAGCATCTTCCGTTTGAAGCTGCCCAAGGCGTGAATCGCGAAGGGTGGAGCAGGCCGAGTTGGAAACGCAAATGCATCCACTCGCTCGCGCTCGCAGCCACGGCGGTCGCGGATCCGCCGCGCCCGCATCACCGCGCCACCAGGAAACACAACGCCATTACGAAGGTCGGAAAGAGGGCGGCGGCGGCCAGCTTCAGCGGGGAGACCCCCCCCGGAAAGTAGCGCGCGAGCACGGCCTGGCCGGCGGGGTTCGGGGCGTTCGCGATCACCGTGAGACCGCCCCCGGTCACCGCGCCCGCCACGACGGCATATTTCAAGGGATCCGTGAAGTCCGGCACGAGCGTGGCCAGGAAAGTGATCGCGGCATTGTCGTTGAAGGCCGTGAGGATCGTCGCGCCGATGAAGAGCGGAACTTCACCGAGCCGGGTGAGCACGGGTTGAATCCACCACGACTGGAGGCCGCCATGAATGACCAGGCCGGCGAGGAAAAATCCGACGAGAATCGGCGAGCGCAAATCGACCGGATTCTGGTGGTGGGCCGTCGCCTGGGCGAAGGCCAGGAAGAAGAGGAACGAACCGATGAACAGCACCGGGTGGTGCGCCTGCCAGACGGTGAACGCGAGAAACAACAGGTGCACCACGGTAATCCATGCCGGCACGGCAGGCCCGGCGCGGGTGGTGCCCGCGGCCGGCGCCGCCGGGGCAAGCTGCGCCAACTCGCGGCGGAAAACCAGGTAGTAGATCAAGGTGGAGATGACGATGCCAAGCACTGCCCGCGCCCCAAAATGCGTGAGCATATGCATGAGACCCCATCCCCATGGCGCTGACACCATGATCACCGGCGGCGCGGCAAAGTGGGTCAGGGTCCCGCCGACCGACACGTTCACGAACAGCAGACCAATCGTCCCATAAGCGAGCCGGCGGCTGGGCTTCAGCTCATAGAATTGCCGTCCGAGCAGCAGCGCCGAAATCGTCATCGCCGCCGGTTCGGTGATGAGCGAGCCCAACAACGGACCGACCATCAGGATCGTCAGCCACCATGCGCCGGGCGTGCGGCCACCCATGCTGGCCACTCCGCGCATCGCCCGCTCGGCGAGACCGAGCACCGGCCGGGTGGCCGCAAGCGCCATCACGACCACGACGAACAGCGGTTCAATATAGCTGACGCGGTGGCTGATATAGCCCACCACGTCCGGCCAGCTCTTGAACCATGTGATCGCACCCGCGAGGATGACGGCCCAGAGTCCGAAGACGGCTTCAACTTCGCTGAGGAAGTGGAGTATCTGGCCGGGAAAGCTCACTTCGTCGACCTGGCCGTCGCCGTCGGTGTCGGTCGTTTGCTCCGCGCGCCGCGCGGTTTGACGAGCCGCATGCCGCTCCTCCACCACATGCGCCCAATGACGAATCTGAGCCGCGAAGAAGGTGTGCAGGATGGCACATGCGAAGATCGCGAGCGCCACCACGTTGAACGGTTCTTCGGCCGCCCGGGAGCGCAACACCTCCCATAGCGAGGCGCCCGCCGGATCGGCGTAACTCGCCAGCGGCTTGGGAATCGACGATTCGACGTTGGCCGCCTGCGCGGCCGCCGCCCACATCGACGCAACGACGAAAAGAAGGAAACGGCTGAGCATGGTGGGCAGAGCGAATCGGCCCCGCCCTGCGACGCAACTCGCAGCTGCAAAATGTCTACTCATCAAGCGCCGCGTCCCGCGCGAGATGCAGTTCCTGGCATGCCCTCAAATAGGAGGCGGCCGACCAGGCCTGATAGGCTTTGCCCATGGGGCGGCCGGTCTGCCCGTGCACCCACTCGTTGAACTCCCACTCCTGCGTCTTGCCGAGCCGGTTGACCTCGGCGAGGCGCACCAGCTCATTGCACGCCAGCGAGTGAAGCCCGAGCCGGTGGATGAAACGCACCCACATTCCTCCAATAAAGGGCCAGACGCCGCCGTTGTGATAATGATGCGGCAGGTTGAGCAGGTTCACCGTGTAGTAGGCCCGCCAGTCGGGATCGCCGGATTGAACAACTGGATACAGGTTCGCGACCGGAAACGGGCTGCTCACGCCCACGCCCCACATGAAGCGAAACGCCGTGCGCGCGCGGTCGACGTCGATCATGTTCATCAGGAATGCGAGGACGTTCCCCAGCACATCGCAGCGCCAGTTGAAACCGAACGGCGTGATTTCCGCCAACAGGTACTGCGTGTCACCCAGTGATGCCTGGCGATCCGCGAAGGTCACCATCGCGTTCGGCTCGACGCGCGTCGACGGCCAGAAGGACGCCTTGATGCGGCCGGCGATGTGCTGCGACCACCGGAGGTAATCGGCCGCCCGGCCGAAGTCCTGCCGGTACTCGAGCAGCCGGCCGTAACACACGTTCGCCCGATACCACAGCACCTCGTCGTAGAGGACGTGGTAGCTGCGTCCGAAAAGATCCGTCCAATCCCCCGCTTCGGGAATCTCAATCAGACCGTCATTGTTGCTGTCATGCGCGCTCAACCAGTCCATGGCCCGCTGCAACACCGCCGCATGCTCCTGCAGAAATTCCATGTCACCGGTGTGCGTGACATAATGATACACGGCGATGATCAGCCAGAGCCCGCTGTCGATTGAACAGATGCCGCCCACGCCGCAATACTCCCGCGAGCCATCATCGATCCGGACGTTGGCCGGCACCTGACCGTTGGGCGCGACGGCGCCGAGCAGCGTCAGCAGCGTGCGTTTCTGCGCGTCGCGGATGTCCGGGTCCTCCATTTCGATCGTCTGCACGATCGTGAAGCAGCCATCCCGCGCCCACACGCTGCGATAATTCGCATCGGTGCCCGTGACAATATTGTCGGCCAGGGAGCAGGCGGAGAAGCCCAGGGGCGTGATGTTCCGGCGCAGGGCGTCGAGCGCCCGCGCATAACCCGTGGCGATCAACTCCCGCTGGCCGGCGTTGAGGCTGCGGAGCGCCTCCGGCCCGAACAGCATGCCCTGCCACGTGCCGCGTTCGCGCTGACCACGCGGGAAGCTGCGCGGCGCCGGTACGGCGGGAATGACGCCGAAATGCTTCAACCCTTCCAACACCCCGTCGGCCATCACCTGGCGCGACACGAACACCGGCAGCTTCACGACGGCCTCGAACAACTCGGGTTGCGCATTCTCCACCACGATGCCCTTCACGCCGGGCAGAAGGAACAGGCTGCTGTCGTTGCCCGTGTCTCCCGCGACGAGCACACTCTCGAATGGAATGCCCAGCCGCGCGCAAAGCCAGGTCAGCGCATTGCCCTTGTTGCCGCGCAGGGGCAGGACATCGAGGTAACGCAAACTCGAATACACGACGTTCACGCGAAGACCCGCGCCGGCGAGGCGGCGCTCGAGCGCCGCGAGTTGCGCCCGGTCAACCCGGTGCCAGTACCAGCTCGACTTGTACGGATGCAGGAACTCCGGCGGCTGCCGCTCGATCCCCGGCACCGCGGTGACGATCTCCTCGATCCGCGCCAGATCCCAGCCTTCGCCAAATTGGGCGGTGAAATCCGACAGATCCTGCTTTCCGCTCGGGTCGCACATTTCGGTGCCAACGCCGCCGATGATGTAATCGGGCTCCGGCAGTCGCTGCGCCGCCGTCACACTCCTGGTGTCCGCACAGCTCCGGCCGGTGGCATAGACCAGTCGGGGTCGCGTCGCGGCATCGAGGGCGCCCCACGCGCGACGCAAGCGGTCCGTCGCCTCGGGATTACCGATGATCGTGCCGTCCAGATCAGAGCAAAAGAGTCGAATCGCAGGCGGAGGAATGTTGGTCATACGGCGCCGATTGCCGGGCTTCGGCACACAAGGAGAGCCTGAACGCACTTGTTGCAACCGTGACCTGAATCGCGCCCGAAAAAAAAGCCCCCGCACATCCGGGGGGATGCGCGGGGTTCAAGCGCCCTCAGTGCCACAACAAACAGCGCTTGATGCGGGAACTTGCGGCGGAGCTCCCGCAAATCAAATCGTCGCGCCTGACGTTTTTGTCAGGTTGCGCATGGACCAGCGCGGCGGCGCCGGGCCGGCTCACGTGGCCGAAGGGGAGAACCCCCGGGACGGTGCCTCCGCCTTGACGCCAAAGTGCCGCAGCCCTCGAACGACTTCGGAAAGCCGGATGCGCAGGAGCGTGTCAGGGCAGTTGATACAGGTTGCCGCACGCAGAAACCTGCAACCGTCGGCGCCCAGACCAACCGCGGTGCGTCGCCCGTCAGTCGCCATCATTCCACGGTTCGTCCCATTCC
>JBBRCR010000127.1:0-17951 GCA_038204695.1 Opitutales bacterium
AATGACGTTCCGCTCTTCGTCCCCTTGGCTCGCCTTCTGTTCAAAGGGATCGGATCCCATCCTGATCGGTTGCGGATCTAAGTTCCGTGTCCGCCGCGTCTTCCTTCCCTTTCCTTCGGTTGCGGCTGCGCCGCGCTGGGAAATCTGTGGCTGAATCGGTCTCAGGCTGCGCTGCGCTGGAGACTCTTGGAAGAACCAGAGCATGTTGACGCCGCTCTTCTGCTTTGCCGGGAAGAGACTGGGGCGCTAAGGGATCGACGTGCGCTTTCCAATACAGCTCTTGCTGCTCGTCGTCGCGTCCACCGGTGTTTGCTTGCCCACGCGACTGGTCGCCGCGGCGGCTTCCTTTGACGCCCCTGATTCGTTTGTCCGCGCCGCGGAAAATGGGCGCGTCGCAGCGGAGGGGCTGGAGCGATGCCACCGTTTTCTGCAAGCTTGGTTGCGCGCGGCCGAACCCACCACCGGCCTGATTCCGCGAAACCTCACCGACAGTCCGTATTGGAATGGCAAGGACAGCGCGGCGGACAACTACCCGTTCATGGTCCTCAGCGCGCATTTTACGGATCGCGGTGCTTTTGACGGTGCCATGCGGCGGATGCTCACGAACGAGGCCAGGCTCACCGCGCGTCCGGAGTGGCTGCGGCTCACCGACGATTACAGTTTGAAGGGCCAGCCCGCGCTTCGACATCCCACGGCCAACGCGGAGCGAATCATCTTCAATTCGGCCGAGTACGTGAAGGATGGTTTGCTCGCGCTTACCGAGTGGCTCGGGCCGAGTCCGTGGAGCGAGCGGATGTTCGCGCTGGTGGATGACTCGTTCGCGCTGGCCGCCGTGGAGACGCCGTTCGGCCAGGTGCCGCTCGCCGGCCGCAACAAGGAGCCGGGAGTCGAGGTGAGTGGCGATTACCTTCAGGCGCTGGCACGCTTGTATTGGATGAGTGGACGCGACGAAAAATATCTTCAGTGGGGTGCCCGGCTCGCCAGCCTTTATCTGTTGCCCGAAGGGAAGCGGCACCCGACGCGCGATTTCAACGCCCTGCGGCTGCGCGATCACGGTTGCGAGATTGTCAGTGGATTGTGCGAGTTTTACGCGACGGTGGCGCTCGTCGGACGGCTGCCGGGCGGCGAACCCTGGGCGAAACAGCACGCGGTTTATCGCCCCCACCTGCACGAAATGCTCGATCGGATCCTCGCTGTCGGCCGCAACGAAGACGGACTGCTGTGGAACGAAATCAATCCGCAGACCGGGGCCGTCATCGAGTCGCGCGTGTCGGATTCGTGGGGCTACGTGTTCGACGGCTACTTTACCGTGTTCATGATTGACGGGACGCCGGCGTATCGCGACGCGGCGCTCAAGCCGCTCGGCGTTCTCGCGGCGAAATACCGCAATTTCAACTGGGAGCCTCGAAACGATCCCGCGCTCCCGAACGGCAGCCAGGATGGTTACGCCGATTCGATCGAGGGTGCGCTCAACCTCTACAACCGCGCCACCGACGATCCGCGCGGCCTTGCGGCGGTGCCGTGGATCGACAGCGAGATGAAGGTTTTGTGGTCGCGTCAACAGGCGGATGGGCTGATCGAAAAATGGCATGGCGATGGAAATTTCGCGCGCACGACGATCATGTACTGCCTCTGGAAATCGCAGGGGCTTTCGATTCAGCCGTGGCGAAAAGATGTGCGGCTCGGCGCGGTCCGGGAAGGCAACCGGATTCGGGTGTCGCTGGCGGCGGATCGCGCCTGGGAAGGAACGCTCGTCTTCGACCGGCCGCGACATGCGGAGAACCTCCGGCTGCCGATCGACTGGCCGCGGATCAACCAGTTTCCCGAATGGTTTGTGGCGCGGCGGGGAGCGCGTTACCAGGTCACCGCTGTTCGCGCTGCGAAAACCACGCAGCATACGGGTGAAGATTTGCAGCGCGGACTGCCGATCCGCGTCGGTGCCGGCGAGGAACTCCGGCTGGAAATTTCCGGGCGCTGATCCAGCGTGTAGTGGCTGCGAAGTGGCTGCGAGCGCCAGCCCTGCGCTGGACCCACAATTCTGGCCAAGCACGTTGGCATTCGCACCGGAGCGGCGGCTTTCCTGCCGCCGAAGTACGTTCGGTCGACCGGTCTCGGGCGACTGGAAAGTCGCCCTTCCGGTCAACCGCGCCCTTGGCGCGACGCCATTCGCGACAAAACGACCGCTCTGACGGAGGGGTGACGTCCACGTCGCCCGACGCCCGTCAGGGCCCCGGGATGGCGTGGCTGTCGCCACGTCCGGCGACGAGGACGTCGCCGCTCCTGCAAAGTCGCCCTGTGCTACGTTGAAAATGTGGGGCAAGCGAGCGCCAGCCCCTCGACGGGGCTCCGGGCCCTGAGCTTCAGAGCTCCTGATCTGCCCGGGTCATATTTTTGTTCGTGGAACTGGAATGAGCCCCAAGGGGGCGTGTGATAACAGCCCAGGGCAACGCCCTGGGTATTCCGTTTTTCCATACATCCAAGCCCTGAAGGGGCGTAACATTCCTCTGGGTCGCCCCTTCAGGGCTGCGTCTCGCTCAGCTTTGGGGTCGTCCCATTCGCGTTCATTCGCGTCCATTCGCGGTTAAAGAATGAGCCTTTCTGTTCTCCTTCGGCTGTGACCTCGCCACGCTGGGTAAATTCGCGTTCGTCGGGTAAAACCCAGATTCCGGATCGACGAAGGCGGAATTACGCGATTGGCATGAGTGGCCTTTGAGCGCGAAGTGCGCGCTTCCCCCACCCTCGTTCACTCATGCAGTTCACCAATGCCCGCCTGATTCTCCCGGACGAAGTTCGTCGCGGCTCGCTTGTGCTCCGTGCGGGGCGCATTGCCCGCGTGGTCGGATCGGCGGTAAAGACGAAACGCGCCGCCGACACGCTCGACCTGAAAGGCGGGTTCCTCGCGCCCGGGTTCATCGACCTGCATGTGCACGGTGCTTTGGGAGCGGATACGATGGAAGCCTCTGAAGCGGCGTTCCGCACAATCACGGAATTTCACCTGCGCGGTGGCACGACTTCGATTGCATTGACCACGATCACTGCGCCTGAGCCCGACATCCTGCGGGTGCTCAATGCGGTCAAACCCCTGCACGACCATTCGGTGGGGCAGGGGGCGCGGATCATTGGCGTGCACATCGAGGGACCTTTCCTCGCGTTGGGAAAAGCCGGTGCGCAACAACCGAAGTTCATCCGCAATCCCGTCGCGCAGGAGTGGCGAGAATATCTGCGCTTTGGCCGGATGGTGACGCAGATGACGTTTGCTCCCGAAAAACCCGGCTCGATCGCCTTGATCAAGGCGCTGCGGAAAAATGGCTCGATCGCCAGCGCGGGTCACACGGATGCGACCGAAGAAGACCTGCGGCCGGCACTCGCGGCTGGGTTGAATCAGTCGACGCACACGTTCAACGCGATGAGCACGATTACCAAGCGTGGTCCCTATCGACTGGCCGGGATGATTGAGTTCGCGATGGCGCAGGACGAAATCATGGCCGAGTTGATCGCGGATACGGTTCACGTGCCGCCGATCCTGATGAGGATGTTGATCAATGCGAAAGGTCCGGACGGCGTGGTGATCATCACCGATGCCACGTGCGGGGCGGGGTTGCCGGCGGGGACGAAGTTCACGCTGCTGGGCGTCGAGGCGCGCACGACAGAGCACGTGGCCGAAATGGTGGACGGAACCGCTTTGGCCGGAAGCACGCTCACGATGATCGAGGGCGTCAGGCGGGTGCATCAACACGCGGGCACGCCACTCGTGGAAGCGGTCCGGATGGCGACGTTGAACCCGGCGCGGCAGCTGGGGCGCGAAAAGGAGTTTGGCTCGATCGCCGTGGGCAAGCGCGCCGATCTGGTGTGGTTCGACGAGAAATTCCAGGTGCGTGGCGTATGGCTCGACGGCGAGATGAAGTTTCGCGCCTGAGCCGCGGCTCGCGGCCGCCCAAATTTCTCACGCCCAAACCAATCCAAGGCTTAAGTCACAGAGGACCCAGCGCGGCGGAGACGCAACGATCCTTGCCACCAAGGCATGGCTCACGCGAAGGTGCGAAGACCGCGAAATCGGGAGGATTGATTCGCGCCCTTCGCGCATTCGCGTGAGCCAACTCTGCTCTCTGTGAACTCTGTGGCGGAGCTCTGCGAACTCTGTGACCCAAGAGATCGGTTGATTGAAGTGTGAGAATGATGCTCGGCAATAACTCGACCAACGTGATTGCAACGGGCGGCCTCGTCCGCCAAAGCGAGAATCCGGTTTCGCCGAATCCCACATGCACGTGTACCCCCTCGCGCCCGTTTCAGTAGCCAGCTCCTCGTTACCTCGTTCCGCTCGTGCTGTGACCCGGCGTGTTTGCGCCGGCTGGCTCGCGCTGACGCTGCCCGCATTCGTTACCGCGGCGGGTGTAAAGAGCACGTCGCTCGAGGATCCCCACGCCCGTGCCGCGCTGCCGGAATTTAGAGTCATCCCCGCCGCGAAACCGCAGGAACTGACCTCTGCGATCGAGATCAATCTGGCGCCTTTCGCCGGGTGGACGCGCTCGCAGGGCGACAATGGCGCGCGCCGCTACTCGAACCTGAAACAAATCACGCGGGAAAATGTGCGTGACCTCGAGATCGCATGGACTTACCGCGCCAAAGATGGCGCCGCGAACATCCAATGCACCCCCATCATCGTCGACGGCCTGCTGTATGCGCCCACTCCGGGCCGCGCGATGGTGGCAATCGACGCGGCCACGGGCGTGGAACGTTGGCGCATGCAACTCGAGCGGGTGCCGCAAATCCGGCTGGAGGACGCGCCGGCCCGCCGCGGATTGGTTTACTGGCCGGGCGACCGCGACAACGCGCCGCGGATCCTTTTTGGAGGCGGCAAATGGATTTATGCGGTTGATCCAAAAACCGGAAAGCCGCTGCCGGGTTTCGGCGAGGGCGGGCGCACGGCGATTCCGACTGGCGCAACCGCGAGTGGTGCGGTGTACAAGCACGTGTTCGTCACCACCGGGCTCAGCGGTGATGTGTATGGTTTCGATGTTCGCAACGGGAAACAGGTTTGGCTCTTTCACTCGATTGCGCGCGGTCAGGAATTCGGCGCCGATTCGTGGAACGATCCGCAGGCCGGCGCCAACGGATGGAGTGGGCTGTCGATCGACGATCACCGCGGGATGGCGTTCATTGCACTGGGCGCGCCGCGACCCGACATGGTTGGGGTGGGGCGGCTCGGCGATAATTTGTTCAGCAATTGCATTCTGGCGCTGGACGTACTCACCGGCCGGCGGCTGTGGCATTTCCAGGATGTGCGGCACGACATTTGGGATCTCGATGTCTGCGCGCCGCCCAATCTCGTCACGATCGTGCGCGACGGCCGGCGGGTCGACGTGGTGACAGGCGTCTCCAAAGCCGGACATCTGCTCCTCCTCGATCGCGTCAGCGGCAAACCGATCTTTCCGTTCCGGCTGCGGCGCGCGCCGGTGTCGACGCTGCCCGGCGAGCGGACGGCCGCGTACCAACCGGATCCCGAATTGCCCGAGCGAATTTCGCGGATGGAATTCGATCCGGGGGACATCACGACCCGCACACCCGAAGCGCGCGAGTTCGTGGAGAAGGTCGTGCAGCGATCGCGTTACGGGTTTTTCCAACCGCACGCCGAGGGTGTAGCGACCTTGTTCACGGGGTCGCGCGGCGGGGCCGAGTGGTCGGGTGCAGCGGTCGATGTTCCGACCGGCCGGTTGTACGTCACCTCGAACCGGTGGGTTTCAAAGATCACGGTGATCCAGAACAACGAGCGCGAGCGCGACCCGGAGTATCCGCCCTCGCGCGGCGAGACGGTTTATCTACAGCATTGCGCTTCGTGCCATGGTCCGAATCGCGCGGGTCTTGGCATGATCCCGCCATTGATCGCATTGGGGACGCGGATGACAGATGCGGAGGTGCTCGCGTTGCTCGTGACCGGCCGGGCCGCGATGCCGCCGAATCTGCTGCTTACGTCCGGGGAGAAAACCGATCTGCTCGACTACTTGTTTCGTCGGAACCAGCCACCCTCGCGGCGGGAGGCACCGGACGCGCCGAAGTATTCGTTCGATGGATTCAGTTTCCTGGTCGATCACGAGGGATATCCTGGCGTCAACCCGCCGTGGGGCCTGCTCAACTGCTACGACCTCAGCACGGGTCGCGTGTTGTGGCGCTCGCCGCTGGGGGAACTCGAGGAACTCACCAAACAAGGTGTGACGAAAACGGGCTCGCAGAATCTGGGTGGGGCGACGGTGACGGCGGGCGGGCTGGTTTTTGTCGCGGGAACGGCGGACGAGAAATTGCGTGCTTTCGATGCGGATACGGGAGAGGAGCTCTGGGCGGCGAAATTGCCGTTTGCGGGCACGGCGGCACCGGCGGTTTACGAGGTGAATGGCCGCCAATACGTCGTGATCACGGCGACGGGCGGCGGCCGGGTCGGCGGCCGCTCCGGCGCCGGCGATGCGTATGTGGCGTTCGCGTTGAAGCGGTAGGCTTGTAAATGGCGGCGAGCGCCAGCGAGTGGATGCGTTACGAATTGGGATCGATTGTTCATCCACTCTCTTGGCTCGCAGCCACTAGCTCTGCGCTTGCCCTACAATTCCTGCCAAGCACGTCGGCGTTTGCCGGAGCGGCGGCTTTCCAGCCGCCCAAGTACGTTCGGTCGACCGGTCTCGGGCGCCTGGAAAGTCGCCCTTCCCGTCAACCGCGCCCTTGGCGTGACGCCATACGCGGTAGCGAATTTGTGGGGCAAGCGCAGCACTAGCTGGGCCTGCCCTCAGCGGGTCAACTGCGGCCTGAGCGCACGACGAAAACCCAGTCCTGCTTGTCCGGTGGCACGAGCTGGGCGCCACGGGGGCCGAAGCCCAGTGGCACGACCTGCCGTTCGCCCGTTCGCGGATCGAGCCGCTGGGCGTGCCAGCGCATGCCGCCCGCCAGCCGCAGCCACAGCGGTTCGGTGAGTCCGCGAACGTAGACCACGTACGTTCTTCGCGGCTCGGCGAGGCACCAATACGTCTGCGCCGGGGCGCGGATACTCGCACCCCCGCGACCGCCGGTTTCGTCGATCCGGTCGTCGCCGCGCGGGACTGTGCACGTCAGGACTCCGTCGTGTGACTCGAGCTTCCAGTATTCGAACGACGTGAAGAATTCCCGCACCCGCCCAATCTGCTCGGTCCAGATCGCATTCGCGGGATCATCCGGCAGGAAGGTCGTGGGATGCCGGTGGCCACCCATGTAGGTCGAACCGAATCCGGTAATCACATACGCCCCCGCCATCGCGAGATCCCAGGTGGCGTGACGCATGTCATCGACCGTGTAGCTGTGCGGCTTGTCGACGCGGCCGTCACCGTCCTGATCCCGCAGGTAGTAGCCATATTCGGCGTTCACGATTGGTTTCGCCACGACGCGGGCGGCGAGGACGCGACGGTGCAACTCCTGGTAATTCTGCTGGTAGTCAGCGAAGTCCATCCATCCCGCCGTCGCGGCAAATTCGCGCGTCGAAGCCTGCGCCGTTCGCGGATGAATCGCGATCATCCGGCGGTGGGGATCCGCGGCGCGCAACGCATCGCCAATCTGGTCAAACTCTGCCTTCAGGGCCTCGTACGCCGGCCCGCGCCCGCGCACTTCTCCCTGCCATTCGCCCGCCACGAGGAAGTAGACATCGAACGCGCCGTAGCGCGCGGCGATATAGCGCGCGTAGCGCCGCCGCGCCGCGAGCGTGGGCAGCCGGCCCCATGACCACGGTTCCTCGTGGCCCTTGCTGCCCCAGGCCAGCGCCAGCCCGGTGACGATTCCTTGCGTATTCGCAAAAGCGATTCGTGCGTCCGCCTCCTGGAAGTAGCCGGGGTTGATCTGCTCCCTGGTGATGTCGGTCCAGGGCGGGCCACCCCGGTTCGACCATCCCGCTTCCTGGAGCAGCATCGCATGCACGACGTTGAAACCTTCCGCCGCGCGATTACCGAGGTAGCGCTCCACGGCGGTGCGATCGTGTTTCTCCTCCTCGTTGTCGGTCAGCATCGACCACGCGGTGTCACCGAAGAACCACATGCGTTCGCCATTTTCGTATTGAAAATGGCGCGGCGCATCAGGCGCGGCTTGGATGCTGCCGCGCCGGTTCGAGTCGACGCAGGTGAACATGCCGGTGCGCCCGGCGAGCCCGGGATCCGCGCTCTTCACCGTCCACTTCCAGATTCCGGTCCGGTTTGGGGAAAAACGCAGTTTCCACTGCTGCGCTCCGTCCCAAAAAAGTGGCAACGTGCGGGTCGCGGTACCCTCGGGTTCCGTGAGCACCGCCTCGGCCGAGCATTCCACATAGGGGTTTGCGTAGCGTCCAGTCGCGGCAAACGTGACTTCGTGGGGCGTGAAGCGCGGCACCGTCGTTTCCGCGGCGGAGGCACGGGCCGCCCGCAGAAAACCGAGCGCGAGAAGAACGAACGTTACCTGTGCGGTGCTCCGAAGCCATGCCCGCCCACCGCGGCGGGGCGGCCCGGAAAGGTTCGGCGACATCACGGGTTGAGCGGCGATCATCGGCTTGTAGTGGGATAATGCCGATTCGGCAGAAGACCACCGCGAATTCAAAGCGACGCGCAGTCGCGTCTCACCGGATGATTTTCAGGATCCGGTTGTTATAGCTATCCACAATGTACAGCCGGCCGCTGCCGTCGACGGTCACGCCATGCGGCCGGTTGAGTTCGCACAGCTCCGGTGGACCGCCGATCCCGGCCGTGCCTTTCTTCCCCGTGCCCGCCACGCGCATAATCTTTCCCGTCGCAGGTATAAAGCGGCGCACGAGGTTGTTTTCTGCATCGGCTATAATCACCGAGTCATCCCGATCGATACAGAGGTGCTTGGGGCCGTTCATGGTCGCCTGCAACGCGGCGCCACCGTCCCCCTCCGCGCCTTTCTTCCCGGAAGCGTTGACGACCGTGCGGATACGGCCATCGCGTCCGACGACGCGAAGCGCGTGGCCGCCGCGTTCGAGAATATAGACATTGCCGTGGCGATCCGCCGCAACGGCGCGCGGGTCGACCAGGGGCGCGTCGACGGCGGCGGCACCATCCGGTGGTACGCCTTTCTCGCCATTGCCGGCGACCACCCGCGAGCCGCCGGTCTCGAGATCGAGGGCGTGCACCCGCCGGAGGTCGGCGATGTAGAGCAGCCTTCCTTGCGGATCGAGCGCGATGCAGTAGGGACCATTGGTCCGGGCACGCTCCGGCGGTACGAGGAATCCCGGCAGCGTGGTGAGGCGGCCTTTCGCGACTTCGAAGCGGCGGATGCGGCCGTTCCACGTGTCCGCCAGGAGAATGTCGCCCTCGGGCAGGACGGCGAGGTTGTGAGGGCCGTTGAACTGGGCGGCGAGCGCAGGTCCGCCGTCCCCGCCAAAGCCCGCCGCGGGCTGACCGGCGAGATGGATCAACCGGCCCTGCGCATCCACTTTCAGGAGACGGTTGCCGGACGCCATCTCCACGATGAAGAGCGTGCCGGCTCGATCAAAACCGACGCCGAATGGTTCCTTCAGACGTGCGCGGGTCGCCGGAAGAGCAGTGGCGTCCTCCGTCCCGCCGGCGACGTGGACGATCTTTTCGGCGTGGAGCCGCGACGCACCGGGGGGAAGTCCGAGCAGCGCGAGGCCGAGAAGCGCGGGGGACAGAAAAGCGGAAAGCGGTTGGGGGGAGTGGAGCATGGACGGGGCGGCGCGACAATGAACACGCTTGAGTGCGGGGTTTCCAGATCGGGGTGAGGACGGGGCGGGCCGGGCCGGGGACAGCCGTGCCCGGTGGACTGGATGAGGGCACGGATTTCACGGGCGGGACGCCATATCTTTATACACATCGTCAGCCACGGGCGGGACGCCCGTGGGACGAAGAACATGGGCGGGACGCCCATGCCACGCCGGACACAGCCCGCGCACCGAATTGAATCAGACACCGGCCTCCCGCCCGACGGGTTCGAGGTGGCACGGGCGTCCCGCCCGGGGGTTTGATGTGGCATGGGCGTCCCGCCCATGGACAGTGCGACATGGCGCGACTTGTGTATAAAGGCATGGCGGCACGCCCGTGCCACATTCAATTCAGGCGCTCGCCGCTACAAACTACTTCACCGATTCACCAGGCTTCAGTTCGCGGATCTTGATGTTCTTCCAACGGACCTGATACGGGCCCTTGGCGCCCACGCTGTGAACCTGCAGGCCAATGAAACCAGTGGCATCCATCGTATCGCGGAAATCAGCACAGGGCACGCCATTCACCCACGAACGAATCCGGTCTCCCTGCGCAACAATCCGATAGTGATTCCACTGGCCATCCTTGAAGGCGGCACACGCGCCCGGCTTCTTCGTCAGATCGTCGTGCCACTTCGTCCAGCGGCTTTCGTCCCAGAAATTGCCCGACACACACTTGTCACTGGTCGTGATCTCGCACTGGTAGCCGTACACCTCGCCTTTCTCGCGCATCTTTTTTGGGCTGGACGGCTGCGGCGTTTCTTTTTCGTAAACGTGACTGCGAATCTGCATGCCCGAGTTCAGCTCCTTGTCGCACAGGACGTCGAGTTCCAGTTCGAAGTCGGCGTAATCGCGCTTGGTGCTGAGAAAGGTGTTTTTGCTCCCGGCCACCGTCGTGCCAACAATCATGTCTTTTTCGATCGTGTATTTGGCGGTGCCTCCCTTCACGACCCAGTTGTCCAGGTTCTTTCCGTCAAAGAGCGAAACGAATCCGGCGGAGGCAGGAGACTTCGCGCCGGTAGTCAAGAATGCGGCCGCGAGGCCGACGGCGGTGATGATGAGCAGCGAGTTTTTCTTCATGGCGAGGAGGCGGCATCCTCGCGCAGGTGCCTGGGCGTGTCGAGCCGTCGCTATGACAATTACGAGAGACGGGCCTATCCCGGACCCACGAGGGACGACCGCGCGACTGGCCGCCCGCCCGGGTTACGAGCGGATCCGACGAAAAACCGTCCTACTTTTTGCCGGCCGATTTCTTTGCCGGGGCGGGGTTCAATTCAACGTTTACCGGCAGCTCCCCAAGATCAAAGTACTTATGCTCGATCCGGTCGTCGCGCACGATGGCGACGCGGATGCCGGACTTGCCGTCACCGAGCGGTTTGCCCACCGGGCCGCTGGTGATGTTCTGCAACTCGCCGTCGGTCGCCTCCGCATTCCGGTGGTAGTGTCCACAAAACAGATACCGCACGCCGAACTCGCGGAAGAGCGCGAGGTAGGCGGCGCGCCGCGCGAGCGGAATGTTGAAATATTGGTCGGCTTCCGCGGCACTCTTGAGGAACCACGGATGGTGTTGAAATACGACGATGTGCCTCGGATTCTCCGCCCGCGCCCGCGTGAGTTCGGCGCGCAGCCAGCGCTCCTGTTCCGCCAGTTGCTCCGGTGTTTGTTGGGGCGAGTGAATGACGCTCGAATTCAGCACGATGCCCACCAATCCACCGTGGCGGAACGTGTAGCGATCCGGTCCGAAGACCCGGGTGTACGCGTCGAGGCTGGCCGGCGTCGGCACGTTTTCGACATCGTGATTGCCGGCAATATTGTAGACCGGAATCGAGCGATCGATTTTGCCCGCGATGCGGCGGTATTCGGCGATCTGCGCAGCGTCGTTTGGTTTGTTGACGAGGTCGCCCGTGATGACGACGAACGCCGGCTTCAGCCGGTTCACGGCGGTCACGGCGAATTCGAAGTTCGCCGCATCCTGCGCGAAGTCGCGATTGTCGGTGAACATGCCGAGTTGCGGATCGCTCAGTTGAATGAAGTAGAACGTTTCGCCGGACGCGGCCTGCATTCGCCCCGGCAGGACAAACAGAGCCAGAACGAGGAAAAGGAAATCGCGAGAGCGGTGTTTCATGCCAGTAACGGGGGGAACAAAAGGGTTAACCGCGAGGGATCACGGGCGTCAATCGATGCGGCGCAACAGGGCGTCGCCCTGGCTGTCGCCCGCGTCGTAGCCCAGTCGCCGGCCATCGGGCGATTCCAGCCACACGTCGAGAATGCCCTCTCCGGCCGTCAGGGTGGCCGTCACCTTGTTCTTTCCGGCGGCCAGTGAGAGCTTCTGGGTTTTGCCCTGCCACGAAATCGCGAGTTGGGCAGCACCGGCGTGCACTCCGCGGTTGAAGGCCACCGTGTAACGGCCGCCCCGAAGCACCTTGACCTGCCAGCCGCTCTGGACGCCACCGGGATATCCGCCGTCCTGATACCGGCTGAGCTGTGTCTCGGGTTCGTCGTCGGATCCAATATGAATCACACCGGGCAGGAATTGGCGTTCGCGGCGCACGCTCTCAAACCACGCTTCGTACTGGCGGCGCAGCCGTGTCACGACTTCGGGGTTTTGGGGCGCCAGATTCTTTTTTTCACCGGGGTCGGACGTCAGGTCGTAGAGTTCGAGCGGTGGCGGTCCGCCGGTGGTCTCGAGATTCTCCTGGTTGAACGTGCCCGGATAGCCGACCAGCTTGAACTGCTGGGTCACCGCCGCGAAATGCTGATAGCGCTTGGGGTCGAGCCCGCGGTGCACCTGCAGAAACAAGGTGCGCTCGGGCCAGCGTTCGGCCGGTACGTCCCGAGTGAGCAACGGCACCAGACTGCTTCCATCCAGCGGGAGCGCGGCGGAGGCGGGGGCTCCGGCGAACTCGAGCAAGGTGGGCAGAACGTCGATATGCGCCGCCACCCGATCGATCGTGCGGCCGCCCTGGAGCCGCGCGGGCCATTGCACGAAAAACGGCACGTGAATGCCGCCTTCATACACGGTCCCTTTTCGTCCGCGCTGGCCGGCGCTGAAACGCGTTTGCTGCGCGCCGTTATCGGTGAGGAAGATCACCAGCGTGTCGTTGCGCACGTTCAGCCGCTCGAGCGTGGCGATGAGCCGGGCGAAGTTTTCGTCGATGTTTTCCACCATGCCATAAACCTTGGCGGTGGTGTCATCGAGGCCCATGGCCTTGTAGGGGTCGCTGTAGTGCGGGCTGACGTCGAGGGGCGTGTGCGGCGCGTTGGTCGGCAGGTAAACGAAGAACGGGCGCCCGCGGTTGGCCTCGATAAACTGGAGCGCGGCCGTGAAGAAGATATCCGTGCAGTAACCTTTCGATGGTTCCGGCTGGTTGTTGCGCCACAGCCGGGGGTCGAAGTAGCTGCTGGGGTGATCCGGTCCCTGGTTGATGCCGCCCGATTTATGGATCAGCGACTCCTGAAATCCCTGATCGGAGGGCCGCATCGGATAGGTGTCGCCGAGATGCCATTTGCCGAAGATGCCCGTGCGATAGCCCGCGTCGCGGAGCAGTTCGGCCAGCGTGGTTTCGTCGCCGTGCATCTTCGCACCGCCGCGCGACGTGTGCAGCACGCCGGTGCGGTAATGATACCGCCCGGTGAGCAGACTCGCGCGCGTCGGGGCACAGACCGGGGCGACATAGAAACGCGTCAGCTGAATGCCTTCGCGACCGAAGCGATCGAGATGGGGCGTGCGCACGTGCGGGTTGCCGTGAAGGCCAAGATCGCCGTAATCCTGATCGTCGGTCATCACCACGACGATGTTCGGTCGTGCGGCGGCGGCCCGCAAGCGGCCGGGTAGCAACAAAACGAATACCGCGCTGATCAGACAGACGAAAATGCCCATCCGCGGTCCGCAACCAAGCGCCGGCGTCGGACGCGTCAACCGCGAATCACGCGGCGCGGCGCAGCCGCAACCAAAGGAGAACAGCCAGCCTGATCTCAACGGCGAATGGACGCTGATGAACGCGAATGGGAAGGCCTCGAGGCTGAGCGTCAGTCGCTTGAATTCGCGTTGATGGGCGTCCATTCGCGGTTCAACTCCGGGTTTGTGGGGGAAACTCACCCGGCGGTTGAAATGCAGCCGTTGCGCGAACCATCTATTTCAGCACGGACACGCCGGCGGCCGCGATTTTGCCGTCCTGTTCGGACGTGACGCCCGAGACGCCGATCGCGCCAACGATGACCCCAGCGCTCATCAACGGGAGCCCGCCTTCGATTGGCGTCGCGCCCGGAAGTTTGAGCGTGCGCAGGCCTTCGCCGCCGCCGGCCACGCCATCCTGAAACACCTTGCTTGGGCGCCGAAATGCGACGGCGGTGCGGGCTTTCTCCTGCGCGACATCAATGCTGCCATACTGCGTCGAGTCGAGCCGCTCGAACGCGATGAGATGGCCGCCGGAATCGACAATGGCGATCGCGACGTTCCACTTGTTTCTCACCGCCTCGGCCTGGGCCGCCGAGAGGACGCGTTTGGCATTGGCGAGGGAGATGGGTGCGCCGTAGGGCGCAGGGACTTGGGCCCGCAAACCAGGCGCAAGTGCAACGAGAGCGATGAGGAGGAGAGCCAGTCGGGGGGAGTGAATCATGGGTGGAGTCGATTGAACGACCGTGAGAGGTTGTTGGGTTGCGAACGCTTTGTCATCGCGAATCGATGACCGGGCAAAGCAATCTGAACGGACGGCGGAAAAGGAGGCAAAGAGCCCGGGGTTTCAACTCGTCGCCAAATTCGGCCAGCCATCCGATGGACATGAAAGTTCGAATTTACTCCGGCATTGCCATCCCCCGGCGAAACCTGCAAACGGATCGGCTGCGACTGCCGGCCCGTTGGCCTGCATTCAATTATCCACACCCAAACCCACGTTCCCATCCCATGAAGAAACTCGTTATTATCCTTCTGACCGCAGGCCTGTTATCGCTCGGTATCGCCACCGGTTCCGCCCAGGAGCCGAAGGCCAGGAAAGGCAAGAAGGCCTCGAGCGAACAATCGATGGGATCATCGGCCACCGCTCCGAAGTCCATTATTCACGTGGTTACGGTCGCCTGGAAACCGGACGCGACCCCGCAACAAATCCAGGCGGCGCTGGATGCGGTCAAGGCCATGCCTGCGAAATACCAGGGATTGACCCGGACGTGGACGAAGACGGTGAAGATCCAGAATCAGAAAGGCGCTGAGAACAAACTCACGCACGTGATCGCGATGGAATTTGCCGACGAGGCAGCCTTCAAAGCCTACACCGACAGCCCCGCGCAGCTCGACTGGTACAAGATTTATCAGCCGATCCGGCTGACCAGCACGACCCACGACGTGTCGAACTGATGTCCGTGGGGCTCCGCGGAAAAAGGGTCGCCCGAAAGGCGGCCCTTTTTTGTTTTCCAGCGTCACATCCGGCGGAGCACGTTGCTCCGGTTGTTGATCCCTGACGACAGCTTCGTCGGCAGACTCGGAAGATCGGGCTGCCGGACGGTTACCTCTTCTGGGATCTGTACGGCGACTGGCGGCGCGTTGCACGGCGGGTGGAAACTCGTCGGCGAAATCGGCAATCATCACGGCCGCTTCGATCGGGCCGCAAGCGACGCCGAGAAGGCGAAATTTGAACTCTATAACCTGAGAGACGACATCGGCGAAAAAAATGACCTGGCCGGCCAGCAGCCAGATATCTACCGGGACCTGAAGCAGCGACACCTCGAGTGGATCCGCGCGCTGGCTAAGTGAGGCAGGACTTTGCGTCCGGTCATCTTTGAGTCTGCGGTTCTCCTGTGATGCCACGTGGCGAGGGGAGCAGAGGAGACGCGTATCGTGGCTGCGCCAGCGAGTGGATGAAGAACGAATTGCAGACTCGAATCCACTCGCTGGCGCTCGCAGCCACGATACGCTGACGCCGCTCCCCGCCGGGAATGTACGCAGCGAAACGTTCCTATGTGAACTCTGGGTCCGAGCCGTTTCGACAGGCTCACTGCCCTGGACTGGTTTGGGAGGGCAGAAATCGATCCGGATCGTGCATGTTTGCGACGATTTTGAGGGCCCAATCCTTTGGTCACCGAGCGCCTCCGATGAAGAACGCGAGACATGGAAGAACGCGAGACTCGGAAGACTTCGGAGTCTTCCGCGTCTTATTCTCCGTCTTCCCCGTCTCCCATGTCTTCGTCCTCCCCCCTCCGGGACCTCTGTGTCTCATCCACAGGCCTTTGGTTGCGGCGCCAGCCGCGGTATGAGAATTTCGAGCTAAGCGAGGCCCGTGTTCGCAAAGAAAGGAACGGCATCACTCCTCACGAGCCGCACCCCGGCCGCCGCCATTTCCGCGACCGCGCGTTCAACATCGCCGGGCTGCAACTCCACGCCACGACAACCGTCGATGATCAGGTGCGTCGCGAACCCGAACTCGCGTGCGTCGAGGGCGGTGGCTTTCACGCAATAGTCGGTCGCCAGGCCCATCACGTAGACGTCGGAGACTTTTTGCGCGCGGAGAAATTCGCCGAGTCCAGTCGTCTTGCGATGACCGTTGTCGAAGAACCCACTGTAGCTGTCGATGGCCGGAGCCGTGCCCTTGCGAAAGTTCTGCCCGATGCGGTGGGTATCGAGCGAGGGGGCGAACGCGGCGCCGGAGGTGCCTTGCACGCAATGCACCGGCCACAACACCTGCGGCAATCCATCCAGATCAATTACATCGCCGGGTTGATGGCCGGCGTGTTCCGCCGCGAAGCTGCCGTGGTTCGCCGGATGCCAGTCCTGCGTCGCGGCGACGAGCGGAAACAACGCCTGCACCCGGTTGGCGACGGGGATGACGTCGTCACCCTGCGGCACGGGGAGCGCGCCTCCGGGCAGGAAATCATTCTGGAGATCGACGAGAACGAGCGCATTCATGATTCGGATATGGAGTGGAGAAGCCAGGCGTCGCGACGGGGTTGGGCGTGATCTACAGATCGAAATTCAATCCGGCCTTCTTCAGCCGGCGGTAGGCGGTCGGGTCGAACCGGTAGAGCCGGGCGGCGCGGTGCGCGACGCCGCGCTCCGTTTGCCGCGTGTCGGCGAGCAGGCCCATGCCAAGAATTTTCTTCCGAAAGTTCCGCTTGTCGAGCGGCTGCTCCAGTACGGTTTCATACAGTCGCTGAAGTTCGGAGAGCGGGAATTTTTCGGGCAGGAGTTCGAATCCAACCGGCTCGTAGCGGATTTTCCCTTTCAGCCGGCGCCGTGCCAGGTCGATGATCTCCGCGTGGTCGAAGGCAAGGGGCGGAAGCGCGGCCACGGGAAACCACCGCACGTCACGCGCATCGCTCGCGGCTCGGAGCGTGTGCGCCGCCATTTTCACCAGTGCAAAATACGCGACGCTGAGCACGCGTTCCCGGGGATCGCGCGCCGGTTCGCCGAACGTGTAGAGCTGTTCGAGATACAGGCGCGAAATCCCGGTCTCCTCCTCGAGTGCCCGTCGAACGGCCGCGTCGAGGCTTTCCTCGATATCGAGAAACCCGCCCGGCAGCGTCCATTTCGACTGGTGCGGCGTTTGCTGGCGCTGGATCAGCAACACCTTCAGGTCGGCATCGCCGTAGCCGAAGACAACTCCGTCCACCGTGACGGCGGGGTGCGGGTATTTATAGGTGTGGGACATGAGCAGAAGGAGGGTTCACCATGGAATCCTTGATGGCTGCAACTAGTATCAGAGATAAATCACTTGGGCACCGGAAGCGCGTTTCGATTCCATCTGGCGCTACGTTCACGAAAGTCGGGTGCGCCGCATGTGCGTGGCCGCATTTGGAGCGCAAAATGTGACTACCGTAATACCGGTCGACGTCGCGCTGGTGTCGCATCCGCTCGAGAGAAGAATGGGCGCATGTACTCGGGAAATGACGCGGCGAAGCTTACTCCAAATGTAAAAAATCGTGTTATTGTCAGTGGATTCATTTTGCAATTAGACACCGCAGTTGGCGATGCCGCTGAAGTGCCCAGCCCAGAAGGTTGTGTTGCGCGCAGCCGCAACACGACCCTTGTTGAACGGGCCCGGGAGTAACGGGTTGGCTTTCCTATGCGGAAAGTATTTCTCGACCGTCTAGCAGGGAGAAACCCTTGAGCGAACACCAGGGGTGTCCGGCCCGCCGAGGTGGTCGGGCCGGCCGGCGCGAAATCGGGGTGGGCGGCCTCATGGTGGTTGATGGCGCGAGGTGATATTCGCCGTACTTGCCTCTGGCCGAAGCAGCGGCTGCCGGCGTCCGC
>JBBRCR010000128.1:0-17896 GCA_038204695.1 Opitutales bacterium
AAGGCAGCGCCCGCCGCGCGAAGCGTCACGCCGATCAACGCCGGCAGCAGAAGTACGTGGGAAAAGGGGGGAGACTTCATTCCGTAAGATAAAAAGGAGCCGGGAGCTTGAACGTTCGCTCAGCGAACCCGCCAACCAAATCACTTTGCTGATCGCCGATATTTGCGATCAGGGTCCAGCCGGATTCCTGCAGCTGGCGGCGTGCCTGCGTTTTGATATCCGCGCTCTTGCGCGACTCTCCGTCCGGTTTGCAGATCAGTGCCGCGTATTCCGAACAATTGATGGCCCGCAGGTTCCGTTCCGTGGCCGCCCGCTGGCTTTCGAATCGCCCGGTGATGAAGATAGCGACAACGCCCGAGCGCACGGCGGCGCGATAAACCTCCCGCACGGGTTCGCTCGGCGGCGCCTCCGCTGCTTCGATCCACGCCTGCCACACGGCTTCCACATAGCCAAAATCGTTTCGCCGCAAGTAGGGCCAGTTCAGGAACAGCGTCTCGTCCAAATCGAACACCACCGCCAGCCGCTCGCCGGGCGCGCGTTTGGCCACGCGTTGCTCAATCCAGGTACGCGCGCGTCCGGCCACCGCCGCGATGTCACGCTGATACTCGCCCGATTCGACATACGTGCGAATCTGCCCCTTCAGCGGATCGAGATTCGGCGGCTCGCGCGTCGTGCTGCAACTCACGCCCGCACCGCCCAGCGCGAATACCACCGCCGTGCGGAGCCATCGTAGATTCGCCATGGGCTCTCCCGTCGCTAAGCCGTCGAAGGCATCAACTCGAGGGCGCCGCGGGCCCGGTTGCACCGGAGGTTGCTTTCGAGTCGAACAGCCACACCCGTCGCAACGCGGGCCACGACTTCACCTCGGCCGCACCGGCATCATCCACGTTCGTCGCCGTGAGGTTGAGCGTCTCCAACCTTTTCAGCGAAGAAAGCGCGCTCAGTCCCGCGGAACTCACCTTCGTCCGCGTGAGATCGAGCCGCCGCAAATTCTCGTATCCACTCAGCGACTTCAGGCCGGCATCCGTCACCTTCGTGCGGACGAGTTCCGCCTCCACAATAAAACGGGCCACCGGCCCCAGCGCCGCGAGCGCCGCGTCATCACACCGCGCGGGCGCACTCGCCGTGCGCAGAACCAGTCCATCGGTGGCCACCTGTGAACGCGGCACCAGCCGCACGCCGAGAGCGTTTTCCAGCGCCGCAATTTCCGCCGCATGGGGCCGCCAGTCCGGCGCCAACGGCTCCTCCGGCGCCTTCGCCCGGGACGGCGCCGGCGCGCCCGGAAAATCCGCCAGCGGCTTCGTCGCGGAGGCGCCACCTGCAATCCAGAGTTCGATCACCTTGATCTCGTCGGCCGAGAGCCGGGGTTTCCCGTCGCCCGGCATCGCCTCCTCCTCTGTATCCGGCAAGGTGATGCGCCGGTAGAGTTCGCTGCCCTTCACATTCCCGGCCGCGATGACTTCGCCCGACTCGGCGCCCGCTACCAGCCGCTCGAACGAGTCGAGCCGCAGCCCCGCTTTCTGCTTCTCGGGACCATGACAGCCCGTGCAATGCTGCTCCAATATCGGCGCCACGCGCGCCTGAAAAAACGACGGCTCGGCGCGGGCCGCCGTGAGCGCGAGCAGCATGGCGATCGGGAATCTGCATTGGCTCGACCGTGGCATGGGCGTCCCGCCCATGAGTGCATCGTATATAACCCCCGGTGCGTTCCGCCCGGGTATGGTCGTACCCAGGGACTTCACGGGCGAGACGCCCGTGCCACGCCAAACCACGGCTCCACGCAACGTCGTCATTTTACGCGAGAATGCCATCGATGACTTTCGCGGGCAGCACCCCCGTCAGCCGCTGGTCCAAGCCCTGGAACTTGAAGGTCAGCCGGTTGTGCTCGAGCCCGAACAGGTGGAGAATCGTCGCGTGCAGATCGCGAATGTGCACGGGATCTTTCACGATGTTATACGAAAAATCGTCCGTCTCGCCGAACGCGATGCCCGGCTTAATCCCGGCTCCGGCCATCCACATGCTGAAGCAGCGCGGATGGTGATCGCGGCCATAATTGTCGGCCGTCAATCCACCTTGTGAATACACCGTCCGGCCGAACTCCCCGCCCCACAACACCAGCGTGTCGTCCAGCATGCCGCGCCGCTTCAAATCGGTCACGAGCGCGTACGTCGGCCGATCGGAATCCTCGCACAATACCTTCAGCCGGCCCGGTACGTCGCCATGCGTGTCCCAACTGCGGAGAAAAATCTGCGTGAAGCGCACGCCGCGCTCCGCGAGTCGCCGCGCCATCAGGCAGTTGTAGGCGAACGTCCCCGGCTCCTTCGCCTTCGGCCCGTAGAGATCCCACGTCGACTGCGGCTCATCGGAAAAATCCACCAGTTCCGGCACCGACGTCTGCATCCGAAACGCCATCTCGTATTGGGCGATGCGCGCATGCGTCTCCGGATCGCCAACCCGCTTGTACAATTCCTGGTTCAACGCATTCACGCCATCGACCATCGCGCGCCGCGTGTCGCGCGAGATTCCCTTCGGATCATTGATGTACAGCACCGGATCGTTGCCCGTGCGCAAGGCCGTGGCCGCGTGTTCGGGCGAGAGAAATCCCGAGGACCACAGCCGGTTCGACAGCGCCTGCACGTTGCGCGTCACCGGCATTTTCGAAGTCATCACCACGAAGGTCGGCAGCTCCTCGTTCATCGCGCCGAGACCGTACGACAGCCACGAGCCGATTGCAGGCCGGCCGGGAAACATGTTGCCCGTCGTAATCTGCAGAATTGCCGGCTCGTGATTGATCGCCTCGGTGTAGAGCGAGCGGAGCACCGCGATGTCATCGACGATCTTCGCCGTCCAGGGAAACAGTTCGGATGCCCAGCGGCCCGACTTCCCATGCTGCTTGAACTTGAAAATGCTCGGCGCAATCGGGAGCCGGGCCTGGCTGGCGGTCATGCCGGTCAGCACTTGTCCGCCGCGAACTGACTCGGGCAGATCCTGGTCGAACATGTCCGCCAGCCCAGGTTTATAATCCCACGTCTCGAGCTGCGACGGCGCTCCCGCCATGAACAAATAAATCGCCCGCTTGGCCTTGGGCGCGAAATTCGGCCGGATATCCGCGCCGGGCAAACCCGCCGGGCCGGCCATCAATTGCGGCGCCGTACGACCGAGAATCGTGGCGAGGCCGGCCCAAGCGAGCGCCTTCGCCCCGCGCCCGAGGAAGTGCCGGCGGGTCTCGAGTTGCAGCCACTCGCGCCGCAGCGACTCCGCAACGGGCAGATCCCACACGCTCGGATGCTCGCCCGCATGATCAGAACACAGATGCGCATGCGGATCGTGCTGGTCGGGCGGAAACGGGCTCATGGCGCTCATTTGGTCAGAAATTCATCCAGGTTGAGAAACTGGCTGGCCACGAGTGTCCACTCCGCGATCTCGGCCGGGTCCAGCGTTTCGTCGATTTTCGATTCACCCACTGCGAGCAGCGCCTTCACGTCATCCGCATGCTCCGGACCCGCGAAATTCGCCCGGAACGTCTTCGCCGATGCCTCCAGGGCGACCGCTTCTCTTTCCATCAGCGGCCGCGCCAGCGTCACGCGCGCCATGAAATCGAGTCGCCCCGGGCTGTCCGAAGCCGCCCGCAGCGCCCGCTCGCCCAGTTTCCGCGCGGCCTCGACCCATTGCGGATCGTTCATGGTGACGAAGGCCTGCAACGGTGTGTTCGTGCGCGCCCGCCGCGTGCAGACCATTTCGCGCGACGTCGCATCGAATGTCTCCATGCCCGGCGGCGGCGAACTCCGCTTCCAAAACGTGTACATGCTTCGCCGATACAAGCCTTCCCCCGTGTCGGGCACGTAGGTTTTCGTGTTCGATTCGGGCATCGCCACTTCCTCCCACAAGCCAGGCGGCTGATACGGCTTCACCGACGGCCCGCCCAGCTTTTCGACCAGCAGCCCCGCCGCCGCGAGCGCGCTGTCCCGCAGCATCTCGGCGTCCATGCGAAACCGCGGCCCGCGCGCCAGGAACCGGTTGGCCGGATCCTTTGCGAGCCGGTCCGGCGTGACCGCGGCCGACTGCCGATAGGTCGCGGAGGTCACCAGGAGCCGGTAGAGCTTCTTCACGTCCCAGCCGCTTTCGCGAAATTCCACCGCCAGCCAGTCGAGCATCTCCGGATGCGTCGGGCGCGACCCCATCACGCCGAAATCTCCCGCCGTCTCCACAATTCCACGACCGAACAGTTCCTGCCATGCGCGATTCACCGTCACGCGCCCGAGCAGCGGATGCTCCGGCGAAAGCAGCCAGTCCGCCAGTCCGCGCCGGTTCACCGGCACACCCTCCGGCAGCGGCGGGAGAAAATGGGGCGTGCCCGGGCCGACGCGCTGCCCGCGCGCATAATAGTCGCCGCGTTTCAAAACGTCCGCATACGCCGGCGTGGGTTTCTCCAGTGCAATCAGCGTCGCCGCCCCATCCTTCGTCAACGCCTCGAATGCGGCATCGTGCGCCGTAATCGCCGACGCGAGTTCCTTCGCCTCCGCATCCGCTTCGCCGAGAAAAAACTTCTCCGCCACGACAAACGCCTCGTCCGTCGTCCACTTCTTCGGCTCCGGCTCCCGAGCGACGATCGCGTGCGCCACATCCTCGAACGGCAGCCACGCCACCTCCCCGGCCGCCAGGGCCCGGCGATAAAAACGAATATCCTGAAAACGCGTTTCGCGCATCGGCAGATAATCGTCGCGCCGGCCCACGTGCATCGCGGCCGTCGTCCGGATGGAGTCCTTCGGGCCGAGCGCGTCCGTCTTCACCTCGGTGTCCACGCGCCGGCCGTTGATATACATCTTCACGCCTGCCGCCTTCCGCGACCCGTCGTACGTGAAGAACACGTGCACCCATTCGTCCCGGATCAGATTCGGCGTCGGCGCCTTCGTGGTCACCGCGATCGCCCGTTTCGGCGGCGTCATCGGTGTCCCACTCTTGGCCACGGCATTGCGCGCCGGCGCCTTTTTCCCGGCCTTTGGTGGCTTCGATTGCGCGGCCACCGCCTTGACCGCCGCGGCGACCTCCTGGACGCCCGACGCATCAACCGATTTCGATTCGGTGGATGTCTCGGCGGGCGCCGCCAGCGTCAGCGTCAACTGGAGATTCTCGTGATAGAGATCCCAACCCGCACCGCCGTTCTTTTTCGGATCGCCCATGCGCGCGAGCAACGTTCCGCTGCCCGTCCCGGTACGCACTCCGCCGCCGGGTTTGGCCCGCAACATGATCCAGCCACCCGCGGAAAACTTTTCTTCCGCGTCGACATCACCCATGCCGCCCAGATTCAGCCGGGTGAAAATATCCATCCGCATCGAGGGCCAGAGCCAGCTGTTCTCACCCCAGATCAACGGATTCGTGTCGGTCTTGAAGCTTTCCACCGCCGGATTCGGTGCGCTGTTCTTCACCACGTCGCCACTGCCTTCGTCGAGCTTCAGCCGCAATTCAAGCGCGTCGGGCTCGACCGCTTTCGGCGAGTTGCCGGACGCAAGCCAGGCCGCGATGAGTTCGCGCGCCTGGGCGCGACGCGCACCGAGCTTCGCCTGCAAGTCCGCCCGCCGCGCCAGCACGGCCTCGGCCGTCGCGCGATTCACCTCCTTGGGCACCCGCAACACCGGAGCGGGCTCGGCAATGTTCAAATCCCAAGGCTTCTCCACCGTGTTGCTCAGGAATGCAGCCAGCCCATAAAAATCGCGCTGCAAGATTGGATCGAACTTGTGGTCGTGGCAGGCGGCGCAACCCGTCGTCAGCCCCAGAAACGTCGCCCCGAACGCCTCGACGCGATCGCGAGTCTGATTGACGAAGATCTCTTCCGGCACCGTGCCGCCCTCGTTCGTCGTCAGGTTGCAACGCATGAAGCCAGTCGCCGCGAGTTCGTCGATCGTCCGCGCGGGCAATAAATCTCCCGCCAGTTGCTCACGCCCAAATTTGTCGAACGGCTTGTTCGCGTTGAAGGCGCGGATCACGTAATCGCGGTACGGCCAAATCGCCCGGTAGTTGTCGATGTGGATGCCATGCGTGTCCGCGTAACGCACGTAGTCGAGCCAGTAGCGTCCACGATGTTCGCCGTACCGCGGGCTCGCGAGCAATCGGTCCACAATTTTGTCATACGCGTCCGGCGCCGGATCCGCGACAAACGCCTCGACCTCTTCCGGCGTGGGCGGCAATCCGGTCAAATCGAGCGTCACGCGCCGAATCAGCGTCCGGCGATCCGCCTCCGGCGAAGGCGCGAGACCCTCGCGCTGCATGCGCGCCAGGACGAAGCGGTCGATCGGATGACGCGACCACTCCGCTGGCCCGGCCGTGATGGGCAGCGCGGCGCGAACCGGCGTCAGGAACGCCCAGTGCTCCTGATATTCCGCGCCCTCGGCGATCCAGCGCCGCAGGCTCGCGACCTGATCGGCCGTGAGAGTCTTGTGAGACTCCGGGGGCGGCATGATTTTCTTTTCGTCCTTCGACTCGATGCGTCGCACGAGCGGACTTTCGTCGGGCTTGCCGGGAATGATGGCCGGACCGCCGTCCTTTCGTTTCGCAAACGCAAACTCGGCGCGATCCAACCGCAGTTCGGCTTTGCGGGAATTCTTGTCCAGCCCGTGACACGCATAGCAATTGTCCGAGAGGATCGGCTGAATGTGTTCGTTGAACGAGAGCTTGGCTGGCGCCAGCCTCGAAACGGCCGCTGCCAACGGCTCAGTGATCTCAGCGGGCGCAGCGGTCACCGCTGGTTTTTCGGCGGCGCGATTCGTCACCGGCGAGTCATTACGCGCGCAGCCGGTTGCAAAAAGGATGCCGGTCGCGCTTGCGAGCAGCGCAAGCGACGCGAGCAATGCCCGGCGCATCAAGGGGTCGTGGGTTCGACGCACGTCCGAACCGTAGGAGCGAACGCGCGCTCGGCAAGCGCTCTTTCAGTCTGCTGTTTTGCCTGTGACTCTGAGAGTGGCCGGGCTGGAGCCCGGCCCGTTGTGGCGCAGGAAGAAGAGGCAAAGACGTGTGTAGTGGCGGCGAGCGCCAGCGAGTGGCTCCCGCACGACTGTCATATTCGAAACCACTCGCCCGTTCCACACGCGCAGGGCCCCGAGCGCCCGTCGTGGGGCTGGCCCGCGCCGCCACGGAGTTGCTCGGTTTCGAGTTTCTCCATTCGCGTTTATTAGCGTCCATTCGCGGTTAATCAGCTTGGCCATCCCGTCCGCTTGCGTCTGCGCCGCGCTGTGACCTCTCGGTCTCATCAGACCTTTGGTTGCGGCCGCAGCCCGCGGTAGGCTGATATCGATCCGGATCGTGCATGTTCGCGACGATTTTGAGGGCCCAATCCTTTGGTCACAGAGCGCACAGAGGTCGAACCAGAGGACACAGAGCAAGCCAGACAATGAAGAACGCGAGACATGGAAGAACGCGAGACTCGGAAGACTTCGGAATCTTCCGCGTCTTATTCTCTTCCCCGTCTTCCCCGTCTTCCATGTCTTCATCCCCCCCCTGTGACATCTGTGTCTAATCCGACCGTCTCCTTTGGTTGCGGCCCTTGAGCCGCGGTGTGAAATTTCCCGGCTGAACCATCCGCCCTCTGGCGCTATTTGGACTTTTGCTTCTTTCGTTCTGCCCCCGGCACCGCGGCCACCGGCCCGTCCAACGCCGGGATCACCCAGAGTTTCGAAGGCACATGCTGTTCCTGCATGATCTTTTCCATCTTCGCCACGATGTCCGGATGCTGCGCGGCGACATTGCGCGATTCCGTCGGATCCGTCGCGAGATCGTACAGATCCAGGGGAGGCACCGGCACTTTCGCGCCGCGGGCACCGGGCGGATTCAGATTCGTGCGAAACGCCTTCCAGTTCCCCACTCGCAGGTATTGCTGCCCTCCATACGCCTGCGCTTCACGGTACAGGAACGGCCGCTCCGGCTGTTTCCTGCCGAGCAGCGTCGGCGCAAAGCTGATGCCGTCGATCCCCTTTGGCGTGGCGTCCTTCGCGCCCGCCAGCTCGAGAAACGTCGGCATCCAGTCCTCGAAACCCGTCACGCGATCGTTGACGGTTCCCGGGGCGATCCTGCCGGTCCAGCGCACGATGCAGGGCACGCGCACACCCGCTTCATGGTAACCGCCCTTCTGCCCGCGCAAACCACCCGTGCTGTTGAAGAATGCCGAGTCAGTCCCGCCGAACCGCTCCCACAAGGGTCCATTGTCGCTCGAGAACACCACGATGGTTTTTTCGCGCAGGCCAAACTCATCCACCATCGCGAGCAGCCGGCCGATCTCGCGATCCAAGCGCGTGATCATCGCCGCGTAAGCGGCGTGCGGCGTCCGGTGCGGCAGGTAGCCCTGGCCGCCGACATAGGGCTGGTCGGGAAACGCGTCTTTGTATTCCGCGAGCGAATCCTCCGGCACCTGCAACGCGAGGTGCGGCACGGTCGTGGGATAATACAGGAAGAACGGCCGATCCTTGTTCTCCCGCAAGAATCGCCGCGCCTGCGCGTTGATCAGATCGGGTGCATACTGGCTGCCGGTGAACTGCGCGTAGCTTTTCGGATCGTTCGGGTCGGCACCGGCGGGAAGTTTTTGGTGCGCACTGAACACCGGATTGTCGAGCTTCACGTGCTCCCGGTTGTCCCAGAGGTGCGTGGGGTAAAAATTGTGGGCCACGGCCTGGCAGTTGTAGCCATAGAAACGATCAAAGCCCTGCGACATGGGATCACCGCTCGTCCCCACCGCGCCGAGGCCCCACTTGCCGAAACCTCCGTTCGTGTAGCCAAGTTGCTTGAGCGTGAGTGGCAGCTTCAACTCGCCCGCCGGCACCGGCTCCTGCCCTTCCCCGCCGCCCGGGCCCACCCCGCCGCGATTGTTGCGAATGTAAGCATGACCCGGATGCAGCGAGGTCATCAGCACGCAACGTGACGGCGCGCACACGTTGTGACCCGAGTAGTGCTGGGTGAACTTCATCCCGTCCTTCGCCAGCTGATCCAGGTTGGGCGTGCGAATCTTCGTCTGCCCAAACGGGCCGATATCGCCGTATCCAAGATCATCCGCCAACAGGAAGATGATATTGGGCCGTGACGACCGCGTCTCGGCTGAGATGCAGAGCGCCGCCGTGAAAATCAAGCCGGACAACCAACAAAAAGCCGATCGATTCATGGGGGAGGAGGACAAATGAAACGCGAATCAGAGAACGCGAACCGACTCTGCTTCGTTGACCACCGTCCGCAGCAAAATATTTCGCGGACCAGCACCTCCCGGAAACTTTGAATGCCGAGCGCCTGCTCCTGGTCGCGCGACATCGCCACGCGCATGCTGCGACCCGTTTCGGGGTTCGTGACTTTTTCCGCGCCGAAATATTGGAACAACGCGAATCCCGCAGCGAGAATCAGGGGCAGAATCGTAAGCGAGCGGCGACGTGTCATGAGGTGCGCAACCCATCCAATCGAGAGGCGAGTCAATGCGTCGGTTTAGTGCTCCAGCCCGAGCGTGTGTTCCACCGAGCCGTGGCTGCGAGCGCGAGTGATTGAGGAGTGGCTGCGAGTGGATTGGAAGTGGCACGGGCGTCCCGCCCGTGAAGACGCGACATCGTGCACGATCCGGGCGGGACGCCCATTACTGCGGTACAGAAATGAAAACATGGGCGAGACGCCCATGCCACGTCGGCTCGTGGCTGCGAGCACCCGCGAGTGGCTTATATCTTATGCGTCTTACAAGTCTTACCAGTCTCATGCGTCTTCCCTCATCCACTCGCTGGCCCTCGCAGCCACGATAAGATCGCACCGAAAAAATTACCGCCGGTCACAATCCCGGCGAACGGCGGTGGCCAGATGCCAGCGCTGACACCACGGGCAAAGATAAGCGGTGCGGGATCGTTCGACGCCGACCAGGAGCGCCGCATCGAGTGCGTCGGCCTGAGTCGCATAGCGTCGCTTGCGCGTACACATTCGCTCTCGCTGATCGAAGGGCGGCGGAATTCGAGTGGGCTCCCCGCGTCGTTTCATGGGTCCGGCAAGATATCGTGGGCGTTGTCCCGTTGTGACGGGTGTGGTCGGCGCTGATATCGACCCGAATCGCTCACGTTCGCGACGCTATTCTTCCTGGTCTCAGACGAGTCTTCGGCATTCCGCCAGTGTTCCGACCGGGCGCGCCGCGGGTATTAACCGAACGCGCGACTCGATACCGGGTCGATGCCTGGAATAGCGCGCGTCCGCGACGGCCGACTGCCCGATATGAACAACGCATGACATTTGAAGCCTGGTTTCTCATCATCGGCACGCTGCTGTTGCTGATGGCCTTTGCGTATCCGGCCGTGAAGCGACTGCCAATGACCACCGCCATCGTGTACCTGCTGATTGGCGTGGCGTTGAGCGCGCAGGGAGCTCTGTCCATTCATCCGCTGGCGCACGCGCCCTGGTTACACCGCGCCACTGAAATCGCGGTCGTCGTTTCGCTCTTCACCGTCGGTTTGAAACTGCGGTTGCCTCTGCGCGATCGGCGGCTGTGGCCCGCCCTCTGCCTGGCCTCCGTCTCCATGATTCTCACGGTCGGTCTCGTCGCCGGCGCCAGCGTATGGTTGGTCGGCCTGCCGCTGGGCGCCGCCGTGCTGCTCGGCGCGGTGCTCGCGCCGACCGATCCCGTGCTCGCGTCCGATGTGCAGGTGAAGGACGCCAATGACACGAATAAACTCCGACTGACGTTGAGCGCGGAGGCGGGGTTGAATGACGGTACCGCCTTTCCGTTCGTCATGCTCGGGCTTGGCCTGCTCAACCTGCATTCTTTGGGCGAGTACGGCTGGCGCTGGTGGGCGGTGGATGTCTCGTGGGCGGTCCTGGGCGGCCTGGCGATCGGCGGCGTCATGGGATACGGGCTGGGCCGGCTCGCGCACTGGTTTGTGTCGCGCCCGCGGCGGTCGCTCATCCTCGGGGAATATTTCGCGCTGGGACTGATCGGAGCCTCGTACGGCACTGCCGTTCAGCTCCACGCGTACGGGTTTCTCGCCGTGTTTGCCGCGGGCGTGGCTCTGCGGGCGGTCGAACGCGCGGCGACCCTCGCCGATGCGCGATCCGGCGGGGCCGCGAAGCCGGTTGCGACCCTGCCATCCACCGCCGCCCGCGCCGAGGAAACCGCCGAGCCAGCCCATTTTGCCGGCCTCCTGCTTGCGACCAACGAACAACTGGAACGTATCCTCGAGGTCGCACTCGTGCTGCTCGTGGGAGCAACGCTGATGGTCGTGGGCATTTCATGGCCGGGGTTCTGGTTGGGTCTTCTACTCTTCCTGATCATCCGCCCCATCGCCGCGCTGCCGGTCTTGTGCACGGGAAAATTCAGCCGCTTCGAGTTCGGCGCGATGGCCTGGTTCGGCGTGCGCGGGATCGGGTCGCTGTACTATATCATGTACGCGATCGACGCGGGTTTGCCCCCGGCGCTCGCCACGGAACTCGTTTCGCTCACCCTCACGGTCATTGCATTGTCCGTGCTGGTCCATGGAATCTCGGTGACGCCGCTGCTCAATCACTACCGGCGGCGGCGGCCAATTCAGGCTATCGCGCCCGGCGGCGCGGCAAACAAGGGTTGAACCGCGGGCTTGCCTTGGGTCTCATTCACGGCTCACTCGCAGCGCTTCCCCGGCAGTCGTCGCCGTGTTTCCAGCGCTTTCCCCATGGATCCCTTCCTGTTGTTGTTCGTCGGTGTCGTGGTCGTGATTGGCGGCATTGTCGGCTTGAGGATGCACGCGTTCATTGCGCTGTTCGCGGCCGCGATCGCGGTCGCGGTGCTCACGCCGAAACAGAACATTGAAGACTCGCTGCGGGCGCAGGGCCGATCGCAGGCCGAGATTACGGCGCGAACGCAGGAGACGCTCGGGGCGAAGCTCGCGAACAAATTCGGCGGCACCTGCACGAGCCTGGGGGTGCTGATCGCGATGGCCTCGATCGTTGGCGCCTGTCTGCTCGCGAGTGGCGGCGCCGAGCGAATCGTCCGCTCGATGTTGCGGCTGTTCGGGGAAAAGCGCTCGCCCTTCGTTTTCGCCACCAGCGGCTACGTGCTCGGCATCCCGGTGTTCTTCGACACCGTGTTTCTCCTGCTGATTCCGCTGGCGCGCGCCATGGCGACGCGCACGAAGCGGAACTACCTGCTTTATGTCCTGGCGATCGTCGTGGGCACAACCATGACGCACTCGCTCGTGCCGCCCACCCCGGGGCCGCTGTTCGCGGCGCACGCGCTGAAGATCGATCTCGGCGTGATGATAATCGGGGGAATGATTGTTGCCGCGTTCGCGGCCTGCTTCGGGCTCGCCTACGCATGGTGGCTGAACGGGCGCAGTCCGGTACCCGTGCGCGATCCCGCGGGCCAGGAGCCCGCGGCCGTCGTTGAGCGGCCCGACAGTGAACTGCCTTCACTGTGGCTCGCCCTCGCGCCCATCATCCTGCCGGTGCTGCTCATCGCTGGCGCAACCGTGAGTGACGTCGTCAAACCCGGACCCGACATCGCGCGAATCATCGCCACCATCGGCCACCCGAACATCGCGCTGGCCATCGCCGCCGCCATTTCGCTGGGCACACTCGCCTGGCAGCGACGTGGCGATCGCACGGTGCTGCGCACGACCGTGCAATCCGCGATCGCCGACGCCGGGTGCATCATCCTCATCACGGCGGCCGGCGGTGTATTCGGTGGCATCCTACAGGAAACGGGCGTCGGCGAACGCATCCAGGGAATCGCGCGTGAATATCGGATCGCCGTTCTGCCCCTGGCCTTCCTCGTCACCGTGGTGATCCGCACCGCCCAGGGCTCTGCGACGGTCGCCATGGTCACCGCCGTGGGCATCCTCCAGGGATTCGCCTCGGCCGACGTGCTGGGATTTCACCCGCTCTACCTCGCGCTCACGATTGGCTGCGGCTCCAAAATCATCGGTTGGATGAACGACAGTGGCTTCTGGGTCGTGTGCAAGACCAGCGGCTTGACCGAACGCGAGACGCTGCGCGGATTTTCTGTCATGCTCGCCGTCATGGGCGTCTCGGGTTTTCTGTTCGTGCTCGTCGCGGCCAAGTTGTTTCCGCTGGTGTAACCACGCAATGGATGCGGACGAGGAAGAACGCGAGACGCGGAAGACTTCGGAATCATCTCTCCCCCATCTCCCCCGTCTTCCCCGTCTTCCCAGTCTTCCCCATCTTCCCCGTCTTCCCCGTCTTCCAAGTCTTCACAGCCGCTTCCCTTTTCGTTTTTTGGCGTCCGGTGCTTTCGCCCGCTCCGCCGCGACCGGGATGAATTCACCACTGCCCTCGGCCGCCCACGCGAGCACGCGCTGCACCGCCGGAATTTCCCCGTGCGGATCGTGATGCGCCTTCGCGTAGTTCGCCAACTCACGGCCCAGCGTGCGCACCACCTCGCGATGCGCCGGAGACGTGAACACGTTGTTCAACTCGTCGGGATCGCGCTCGAGATCGAACAGTGCCGGCGCACCGTCCGTTCCCACCACCAGCTTGTGACGCCGCGTGAAGGCGCCGAGCCAGCCATGCCCGCCGCCCTCTTCGCCTGAACCGATGCGCAGAAAGGCAATATCCTTCCAGTCGCCGTCCTGGCCGCGAAAAAGTGCCGACGCATCGCGCCCCTCGGCGGCATCGGGCGCGGGCACGCCCATCAGCGCGAGAATCGTCGGTTTGAAAACCACGTTGGCGAGCGCTGCCGTCACATGCGTGCCCGCCTTCACCACGCCCGGCGCATGCAGGATGAAAGGCACGCGCGCCGATGCCTCGAGCGGAATGCCTTTGTTGTGCCGGCCGTGCTCTCCGCACATGTCACCGTGGTCGGAGGTGAACACGATGAAGGTTTTCTCCAGCACGCCCGTATCGCGCAACGCCGCGAGCAATTTGCCCACGTTGTCGTCAATGCACTTCACCATTCCAAAATACAGCGCCATCTGCTCCTGGTTGAATTTTTCCACGACCGTGGCGGCATAGCTGGGCAGCTTCTGGCCGGCCTGCGTCGCCGTGTGTGGCTGCTTGAACATGCTGCGGTCGTACATCGTGTCATACGGCGCGCGGACCGTATTAGGCCCGTGCGGATCCGGAAAACTCACAACATAGCAAAACGGTTTGTCCTGCTGCGTCCGGATGAATTCGACCGCGCGATCCGCGAGAAAATCCGTGGTGAACGTCCGCGCATTTGCGCCCGCGACCGCGTACGTGGGCTCGCCCTTCGCATCCACCGCCGCCACCCGCGCTCCCTTCGGGGTCAGCTCCATTTTCTTCCAGTGGCCGCGGTTGAACATGTAGCGGTTGTCCTCGAAGCCGAACTTCCGCGGCGGCGCCCAGCCGGGCCGCGCATCGTTGTCGAGATGCCATTTCCCCGCATACCCGGTGGCGTAACCGTTTCGCCGCAAGACCTCCGCGAACGTGATCACGTCGTCGCGCATCGGCAGATTGTTGACGTGCGCGCCGGTGTTCTGGGGATAGCGCCCCGACACAAACGCGGCACGCGAAGGCGTGCAGACCGGCGAAGTGGCGTAGAAGCGATCGGCCATCGCCCCATGCCGCGCCAGCCAGTCGATGTTCGGCGTCTCGACCTTCACGTCCGGCCCCCACATGAACGCCTGCTCCGGCGTCATCTGTTCGCGGTAGCAGCCGAGCGTGCGGAAATTGTGCTCGTCCGTCATGATGACGAGCAGATTGGGTTTGTCCGCCGCGTGGCTGGCGATCCCCGCGGTCGCCAGAAGTAGGATACACGACATCCAGCGCGTGCGCGGTTTCATTTCGCCTTCCGCCCTTCATTCTTCTTCGCCCGCTTGCCGGTCGCGCCGGGCTCGGGACCGTCGTTGTCGGAATTGCCGCCCCCCCACAGTGGTTTCACCAACGTCGCGTTCCACGCGTCCCACTTTGCCTGCAACGTCCTCACCCGTTCCGGCTGCGCGCTGGCCAAATCGTTTTTCTCACCGATGTCCTCCGCCAGATTGTACAGCTTGGCCGCCGAGACCGGCTGGTTGCGCACACCGGTCAACGTGTCCGCATTTAGATCGTAGCGCACGAGCTTGTAGTCACCGGCGCGAATGGCCATCTGCTGCCCGAACCGCCAGTACAACGCATCGTGCGGCACGCCCTGCTTTTCGCCGGAGAGAAACGGCAGGAGATTCACGCCGTCGAGTTTCCCCGGCTCCACCGACACGCCCGCCACCGCCAGAGCCGTCGCAGTCAGATCGAGCTGAATCGCCGGTTGTGTATAGACTCCGGGTTTCACTTTACCGGCCCACGAGACGATGAACGGGACGCGGATGCCGCCTTCCAGCGTCGTGCGCTTCGAGCCGCGCAACGGAGCGTTGATGGAGCCGTTGACCGTGACGCCCGGCATCGTGGGGCCGCCGTTGTCGGCAATAAACACGACCAGTGTGTTCTGCTCCTGGCCACTCGACGCGAGCGTCTGCCGCACCTTTCCGATCGCCTCGTCCATCGCAAGCATCATCGCGTTATAGGTGCGCCGGCGCTCGTCGGTGATGTGCGCGAATTTTGCCAGCCGGTCGTCGGTCGCGTGCATGGGAGTGTGCACCGCGTTGAACGCCAGATACAGGAACCACGGATGCGACTTGTGCCGCTCGATGAACGCCACCGCTTCGCGGCCGAATGCATCGGTCGTGTAATCCAGCTCCTTCACCGGCTCGTTGCCGCGCATCATGCCCGCCACATCGAAATAACTGTGCGCGCCACCCCAAAATCCAAAAAACTCATCGAAGCCACGCTGGGGTGGACGCATTTCCGGCTGCGCTCCGAGGTGCCATTTTCCAACGAGCCCCGTCGCGTACCCTGCCCCTTTGAGCCGATTGGCAATCGTCGTTTCCGACGTGGGCAGGCCGGCGTCGCCGCCCGGATTAAACTCATGACCGAACCGCTGCTGGTAGCGGCCGGTGAGCAGGCCGGCGCGCGTCGGCGAGCAATATGGGCCGGACACGTATCCATTCGTGAACTTCACGCCCGATTTCGCGAGTGCGTCGAGGTTCGGCGTCGGAATGTCCTTGCAGCCGTGAAAACCAACATCGGCGTAACCCATGTCGTCGCCCACGATGAACAGGATGTTTGGTTTTGGCGCGGAACTTGCCGCCGGAAGTGCATTGGCCGCGAGCGCCAGTAACGCGAGGAGTGTAACGAGGTGTTTCATATCAGTGGTAAAGTGCGAAGTGATTTTGGGGTGTCCGGCGTGGCATGGGCGTCCCGCCCATGTTCTTCGTCCGACGGGCGTCCCGCCCGTCGTTGACGATGGGTATAAAGGTATGGCGGGCTGCCCGTGAATCACGTTCCGCACACACGTCTGGCGCCGGTTGCATTAACGATTCTTCCGCAATTTTCCCGCGGGTCGGTTGGCGGGGACGTTCCCCGGGGTGATGCCAAGTTCCGCCTGTCGTTTGGCGAGCGCCTGCTTCATCTCGGCGAGTTGCTCTTTATAACGCGGATCCTTCGCGAGGTTCACGTACTCATGCGGGTCTGCGGGTACATTGTAGAGCTGCTGGCTTCCGTCAGGCCATTCCAGATACGTGAACTGCGGCGTATGCAGCGCGCGGCCGGGAGCCTCCTTCGCCGCGCCGCGCAGCACGATCGAGTAAACGGCGTCGCGTCCCGGTCGCGAAGGGTCTTTCAGCAGCGGTGCGAAACTCGTGCCCTGCAAACCCGCCGGCCGCGGAACACCGGCGAGTTCAACCAGGGTCGGAAACACATCCACATACTCGACCAGGCCGGTGGCCGCGGCGCCGGCCTTGATGCCGGCTCCCGCGGCGATCAGCGGCGCGCGCGCCGACTCATCCATGATGCTCATCTTTGCATAGAAGCCACCATGCTCGCCGAGATGCCAGCCATGATCACTCATGAAGATCACAACGGTGGAATCCCAGAGTTTCAACCGATCCATTTCATCGAGCAGCAAGCCCACCTGTGCATCCATGAAGGACGTCGCCGCGTAGTAATGCTGAATAATCGCGCGCCGCTGCTCCAGCGAGAGGTTCGGCTCATATTTGGGCGCGCGCGCGATCACCGGAATGTCCTTCTCGTGACCGGGCGGTTCGGGCGGCGTGGGCATCGAGCCCGGCGCATGCAAATCGAAATATTTTGCGGGCGCGGTATGCGGCACGTGCGGTTTGTGAAAACCGGCCGCGATGAAAAAAGGCTGGTCGCCGTGTTGGGAGAAATACTTGAGCAGACGGCGCGCGGTTTGTCCGTCGGGTTCGCCCGCGTCATCGTTGGCCGTCGCCTGCCATGGAAACGGAACATCCGGACCGCTCGTCTTGCCGGCCGCGGCCGCCTTGCCTTTCTTGCCCGCCATCTTGCCTGCCTTGCGCGCGCCCTTCCCGGCCTTATCGCCCCGGGAACCACCGTCTTCGTCGTCCGCTCCCGTCTGCGGTTCAGAATAGTAATCCCACTTCAGCACGGCGTTGAAGCTGCCATGCGCGATCTTTCCGCAACCCGCGGTGAAGTAACCCTGGGATCGAAAATATTCGGGCAGAAACTTGAAATCGGCACCGAGCCTAATCCGCGGATTTGTAGCGTTGTTGAGCACGCCGGTCACCTCCGGATAGCGGCCGCTGAGAAACGAGGTCCGCGACACATTGCACACCGGGTAATTGCAGTAGGCTCGATCGAAGCGCACACCGCGCGCGGCGAGCCGATCGATATTCGGCGTTTTTGCCTCGGCCGCGCCGTACGCACCCAAGCGGCAGTTGAGGTCATCGGAGATGATCAGCAGGACGTTGGGTTTTTGCGCAGTTTCGGCGGCAAAACCGCGCGCCGCGAAACCGAAAGCAAGGGCACACAACACAACACGGAGGTAACGCATGAGAGGATTCTGAAGAACGCAAGACGTGGAAGAACGCAAGACTCAGAAGACTTCGGAATCTCGGTCTTCCCCGTCTTCCCCATCTTCCCAGTCTTCCCAGTCTTC
>JBBRCR010000129.1:0-17776 GCA_038204695.1 Opitutales bacterium
GCCCGTGACGTAACAATAAATCAGCAACGCCAGCATCATCGTCGGCGGGTACTGTTCGCTACCGGTGCCTCGTTGGTTGACCCGAAAGTGCCCCGTGGAAATCTGCTCCACCGCATCCAGGATGAAGTGCACGATATGATCGGCCGGCACCCAGTCCCGCAGATCACAGGGGAGAAACATCGGCGTGAGGCGGTCCAGGTTGACGAAACGAGTGGCCATGCACCACAATAGATTCCTATTCTATTTATAGTCACAATAATATATCACTATATGACGGATTTTTCCATCGCCTGATCGAAACAACAATCTACTCCGCTGACACTCAGTACGCCGCAGAACTCCGGCCTCCTATCGATTTTGCAGCGCGCAGCGCTGCTTAGCAGCCGGTTCGTTATGTTAAACCGTATGCATCATCAAAAATCGGATTTCCTAAGTCCGACAGGCTGCTAGACTAGTCTAATCCGGCGCTCCGAGACCGGTGCGACTGCCACGGGTTTTATCCGTGCTGAACGGGGCGATCCGTGGTTGAACTTTCCCCTGATCCCTTCTTTACGCATGAAACTCCTATCCACCTCTCACTGGCTCACGGCATTTTTGTTCGCGCTTGTCGTCGCGCGGGTTGGCGCGGCCGAGCAGCGCCCGAACATCGTGTTCATGTACGCGGACGACATGCGCTGGGACGCTCTCGGAGTCGTGCAGCGTGAGCAGGGCGGTGCGGCGCGCTTCCCGTGGCTCCAGACGCCCCGGCTCGACCAAATCGCGGCGCAAGGCGTGCGGTTTCGCGAGGCGTTCGTCGTCACCTCGCTCTGCTCGCCGGGTCGAGCCGGCGTGATGACATCGCGCTACGGGCACCACACCGGAATCATCGGCAACAGCATGCACCTGCCGGCGGACTCGATAACGTTTGCGAAGCACCTGCGCGAAAGCGGCTACACGACGGCGTACTGCGGCAAGTGGCACATGCGCGATCAACGCGAGCGGCCGCACTATGATTTCTACGCCAGCTTCGTGGGCCAGGGCCGCTATAACGACTGCCCGGTGCTGCTCAATGGCAAGGAGACGCCCACCAAGGGTTGGATTGACGACGTGTCGACTGACTACGCCATTGGCTTCATCGATCAGCAGCCGAAGACAAAACCGTTCTTCCTCTGGCTTGGCTTCAAGAGCCCGCACGGCCCCCGCGGCGGCGAAAACTTGCCCGAGCGAGCGCGAAATCTTTACGCGAACGAAAACTCGCGGCCCACACCCAATACCAGCCTCCCGGCGATATACCTCGGTGATGCGGAGCGCGCCCTCCGCAAAGCCGACGGGACGCAGCAACATGAAGGTCACCGTGATTACATGCGGCACATCACGGCGATCGACTCATGCGTCGGCCGGGTCATGGACGCGCTGGAACGCAGCGGCCAGGCGGAAAACACGATCGTTATCGTCACCAGCGACAACGGCTATTACCTCGGCGAACACGGCCTGGGCGACAAGCGTTCAGCCTATGAAGAGGCTCTTCGCGTGCCGCTGTTGATCAAGCTGCCGGGCCGGGCTGCGGCTCGCGCATCCCTCAACGACGCCATGGTGCTCAACCTCGACCACGGCCCCACGATTCTCGAGTTCGCCGGGGCGGCTCCGCTGCCGCAGGCCCAGGGCCGGAGCATGCGCCCACTGCTGGAAGGCCGGAAGCCGGCCGACTGGCGCACCGCCTTTTTCTATGAGTACTTTCGCGAGGGAAATTTTGCCGCGCCCACGGTCCTGGCGGTGCGCACGAGCACGCACAAGCTGGTCACGTATCCAGGTCGTGAGGACTGGACCGAGGTGATGGACGTGAAACGCGATCCTTATGAAACGCGAAATCTCGCCCAGAGGCCCGAGTTGCACCAACCGCTGAAGTCCACGTTCGCCGAACAGGCCAAGGCGGTCGGGTTTCGCTGGCCCGCCGGTTACGGTCCGAACGGCGAGACCGCGCCGACAACCAAAGCGGCGACCAAGGCGGGCAAGAAGGGGAAAAAGTGAAAGTCGCGACTTAGCTCGCCACTCGCTCGCGCTGCGAAGATTCCGAAGTCTTCCGAGTCTCGCGTTCTTCCATGTCTCGCGTTCTTCATCGGGAGCGCTCTGTGACCAAAGGATTGGGCGCTCAAAATCGTCGCAAACATCGAGATCGCGACGTTAGCGCTGTCGGGCAGAAATGGCCAAACTCCAAACTGCGGCTGGAAGCCGCAGCCACGTCCGTGGAACCATTGCGCAATACCTTCAGCGCCTCCTCCAAGTCGCGATCGCGGCCTGTGCGCAGGTCATCGAGCGTCCGTGGCACCACGATGTCCGGCTCGACTCCATGGCCTTCGATCCGCCGGCCTTTGGGCGCAATGTAATCGAGCCGGCTCAGCTGTAATTCGCCTCCATCCGGCAGCCGGTAAAACCAACTCGCCAGCACCGCTCCAGCGGTGCGGCGCCCGATGATTGTAGCGCGCTCGTGATCCTGCAGCACGGCGGCGAAGATTTCAGCCGCACTCCCCGTACTGCCGTCGACCAGCACGACCACCTTGCCGCGATAACGCGCTGAGCCGATCTGCCAGGATTGCTGCACCGCCTTCATCCCGCCCCGCGTGATGAACGTCCCGCAGGGCACGGCCCGGTCGAAAAATTCCCCGACCGCCGTACCCAGCGAAAACGTGTCGCCGCCGGGATTGAGCCGCAGATCGATCACCACGCCCGGAGCGTCGCGGTGCATTTTCAGGGCGCGACTCAGCCACCGGCGATCCACCCCGTCGAACTCGTCGAAACGCAGGTAGACAAACCCGTCCTCGAGCGGCCGCTCCACCTGGCGCGCGGCCGTGGACAGCCGCCTGGCTCGCGGGGAGAGAACCACGCGTTGATCGCGTTCGTCGATAAACTCCCATTGGACTTCCTCCCCTTCCCGGGCTTGGAAATCAATCCGTTCACCCAGCACTTCACCATTCCGTGAAACGACGATCCATCCTGGTTTCACTCCCGCTTCCTGCGCCGGGGTGCCCTCGATCACTTCCGTCACGACCCATTTCGAGTCAGTGCGCGCCATGCTAAAGCCCGTGCGAGCGCGCAATCGCGTCCGGCGCTCCTCCGCCTTCGCGCGCGTGAGCGCGTGCGTATGGCTGTCGCGCAACAACCCGACCATGTCATTGATAACTGCATACAACGCCTTCTCGTCGGCCGCCGCGGCCGCCCGCCGGCCGTAGGTCTCGGCCGCCTCCTCCCAATCGACGCCCTGGTATTTCGGGTCGTAGTGCTTCCGGTTCACCAGGTCCCACGCCGCGTTGAAAATCGCGAGATTATGCTCGGCCCGCGCGATTTGCCCGGGCGGGAATTCCGCGAGCGACACGCGCGCCTGCGGCAGCGTGGCACAGCCGGCCAGGAGCGAGAAGCCCAGGGCAATGAGCGCAAGGATGAGTCCCGACCTGGGGACAGCGGTCACGTGATTTTCGAACGGGCGGCTCGGCAGCATGCGCGGTCCGCGCACCGTGCCGGGCCGGACGAAGAACGCAAATCCGATCGCGGCGGCGAGCATGGTAGCCAGGAGATATCCCGACCAAACCGTTAGTTGGAGACGTGGCGCCACCCGACCGACAGTGGCTGCGAGCGCCAGCGAGTGGACGCCCTTGGCATCAAGCCACTCCACTCGCCGGCGCGCGCAGCCACCCACCCACAAGCGGCGCCTGGGCGCGGCACGGAGCAGTGCCGACTCAGACCTCGACCAGATCTTTTTCGACCTTGAGGTTGCCGATGATGAAGTCCTGCCGCTCGGGCGTGTTCTTGCCCATGAAAAAGCCGAGGAGTTCGTCGCTGCTGTGCAGATGGGCGAGCGTCAATGGCTCCAGTCGGATATTTTCGCCGATGAACGCCTTGAACTCACCGGCGGAAATTTCGCCCAGGCCTTTGAATCGCGTGATTTCGTGACTGGCCCCGAGCTTGCGAATCGCCGCCTGCTTCTCGTTTTCGGAGTACGCATAGATCGTCTCCTTTTTATTCCGCACGCGGAACAACGGCGTCTCCAAAATATACAGGTGCCCGTTGCGAATGAGGTCAGGAAAAAACTGCAGAAAAAACGAAATCAGCAGCAGCCGGATGTGCATGCCGTCGACGTCGGCATCGGTCGCGATGACAATCTTGTTGTACCGCAGCCCATCCATCGCCTCCTCGATGTTCAACGCCGATTGGAGCAGGTGAAACTCCTCGTTCTCGTAAATAACCTTTTTCGAGAGCCCGTAGGTGTTGAGCGGTTTTCCCTTCAGCGCGAAGACGGCCTGCGTCTGCACGTCGCGGGTGGCCGTCAGCGAACCCGCGGCCGAATCACCCTCGACGATGAACAAGGTGCTGTCCTCGGCGCGCTCGCTGCGATCGCCGAGATGTATCCGGCAGTCGCGCAGCTTGCGGTTGTGCAATGATGCCTTTTTCGCCCGTTCCCGGGCGAGATTGCGAATGCCCGCGAGTTCCTTTCGCTCACGCTCACTCTCCTCGACCTTGCGCTTGATTGCCTCCGCCGTCTCGCGGTTCTTGTGGAGGTAAACGTCCAGCGATTGCTGCATGAACTTGCCGATGAACTCGCGAATGCCCGGGCCGCCCGGTGACATGTCGTTCGAGCCCAGCTTGGTTTTCGTCTGCGACTCGAACACCGGTTCCTGCACGCGCACGACGATCGCGGCATCGATCGACTGCCGCACATCAGCCGCATCGTAGTCGCGCTTGAAGAAGTTCCGGATCGTGTCGACGAGCGCCTCTCGAAACGCGGCCAGGTGCGTGCCGCCCATCGTCGTGTGCTGCCCGTTGACGAAGGACCAATACTCCTCGCCGTAATGATTCGCATGGGTGAACGCGACTTCGATGTCCTCACCCTCGAGGTGAATTATTGGATACAGCGGCTCACCCGTCAGCTCCTTCGTCAGGAGGTCTTTCAGCCCGTTCTCCGAACGAAAGGGTTTGCCGTTGAACGTCAGGGTGAGCCCGCGATTCAGGAAGGCGTAGTTCCACAGCATGTCTTCGATGAATTCCGGCCGGTAGCGGAGGTCCTTCCCGAACAGCTGCTCGTCCGGCGTGAACTCGATCAGCGTGCCGTTGCGCTCGTCCGTCTTCGCGACCTTGTGGTCCTTCTTCAGCTTGCCCTGGGTGAACTCGACCACCTTCGTCTGGCCCTCGCGAAACGCCTGCGCCTTGTAGGAAAACGACAACGCGTTCACGGCCTTCTGGCCCACGCCGTTCAGCCCGACGGCCTTCTTGAAGGTCTCACTGTCGTATTTCGCGCCGGTGTTGATGATGGACACGCACTCGAGCACTTTGCCGAGTGGGATGCCGCGGCCGTAGTCGCGCACTCGGAGCGTGCGATCCTCGAGCTCGATTTCGATCTTCTTGCCATGGCCCATCGTGAATTCGTCGATCGAGTTGTCGATGGACTCCTTGAGCAGGACGTAGATGCCATCCTCGGCATGAGTGCCGTTGCCGAGCCGGCCGATGTACATGCCAGGTCGCAGCCGGATATGCTCGGTGGAGGAAAGAGTCTTGATGCTCGCTTCAGTGTAGGCTTGGGCCATGAGAAAATTTAAATTTTGAAAGGGACGGCGAGTCGCGGCGCGCTTTTCCACGGAGTGATCGGGATAGCGGCGGACCGCGCTTACACCGTCGGGTGATGCAAGCGGCTGACAAGCGAAATTGCCGGCCGTCGGTTGCATTCGCGTCGCGCGCCAGGGACGACCGCAAACGACGGGTGGCTGCGCCAGCGAGTGGACGTTAGCTGGCGGAGCGAAATGAAGCCCACCCGGAGATTCAAATCGCCGTCCACCCGACTCCCGGCATGAAGACGATGCGACCAGTGGGTGAACCTTGCCGCGCAAGCGCGGTCGGAGTGATCAGCTTAACCATCTTCCATGAAAAAGTTTCTCGGTGTTTCGCTCCTGTTTCTCCTGGTGATTGCGATCGGCCTGTACTTCACCATGCAGTATTTCCTTGGTTCGATCGTGAAGACCGGGGTCAACCGCTTCGGTCCTCAGATCACGCAAACCAGAGTTGAACTCAAAGGCGCGAACATCTCACCGCTCTCGGGGCAGGGTTCGCTGGAGGGATTGAGCGTGGGTAACCCGACGGGATGGAGCGCTGCCGATGCCTTTCGGCTCGGCCAGGTTCACGTGAGTATGGAGCCGTTCTCCGTGTTCAAGGACCACATCGTGATCAACGAACTCATCATCGAGCAGCCGGAGTTCCTGTATGAAACGAAGATTGTCGCCAGCAACATTGGCGATCTGCTGAAAAACGTCGAACAGGCGATCGGCAAGTCGGACGCCGAGGCGAAGACCGATGACGGCAAGCCAGTCAAGATAGAGCTGAAGAGACTCGTGCTGAAAGAGGGCAAGGTAACCGTCGGACTGGGCGCGGGCGCGATGACGTTGCCGCTGCCGGCGATTAACATGAGCGACATTGGCACGGCCGAGGGCGGCATCACACCGACGCAATTGGCGGCGGCGATCATGCGTCACGTGACGGCGAATGTCGTCAGCGCGGCCGCCGGTGCCATGGCCAAGGACCCCACCCAGACGATCGAAGCGGCGAAACAAGTGGGTGAGGCGATCAAGGGGATGTTCGGTGGTGCGAAAAAGCCGGCCGAGCCGCCACAGAAATAGTAGGCCCGGCACTCGCTTGACGCAGACGCGTCGTGCTCATCCGCTGCTGCGAGATGACGATCACCTATTATCTCGAAATCTTTTCGTCCTGGTGTTTGTGGTCGGAACCGACGTGGGCGGAATTGAAGCGGCGGTACGCGGGGCGCGCGGAATTCGGCTGGAAGATCGCGTTGATGAACCGGGGCGACTTCCCGACATCGCGCGCACAATGTGACTGGTTCTACCAGCGGAGCGGCGCGACGTGCATGCGGTCGCTTTTCAAGCTGCACTCCGGGTGGGTCGAGGTGTGGCGCAAAGGCGATTACCGCGCTCCGAATCTGGTGGCGGAAGCGGCGCGTGATTTCGGATTTGACGGCGATGAGATCCGCATCGCGCTTGCGAACGCCGCCATGCGCGAGGGCAAAACAATCGGCGACATGGCCACGGCCGTGGCGATCGCGGTGGACGCAGGCGGAAAGAAATTGAACGCGAAGAAGCTTCGCACGGCCGCCGACTCGAAAGCCGTGCGCGCCCGGGTTGAAGCGAGCACGCAGGAATTTCACGCCCATCAGGTGAACCAGCGGCCAACGTTCGTTCTCAAGGATACGATCGGCGACAAGGCGGTGTTTTCCGGTCTGGTTCGCCTGGAGCCACTTGCCGCGACGATCGACGCGATGATCGCGGACACTGCGGCGTACGCGGCGCACGCCGCGCATTACGGCACGCCTCCGGCGTAATGGGAGGAGTTCCCGTGGCGGCGAGCGCCAGCGAGTGGATTCACGCGGCGTCGCGCCCGTGGAAGACTCGTTGTGTTCAACGTTGCGAATCCACTCGCTGGCGCTCGCAGCCACTGAGCGCTCGCAGCGTCACCAAGCGTTCACGCGCGAGCGTGTTCGTGAACGCGCAGCCACGTACTTCGCCTCACGTGCCGCTCGACTGCCCGGACATCCCCGTCGAGCGTTCCTGCTCCTGCTCGAGCGAATCAGAGCCTTGCTCCTGCGGCTCCGGCCGCGGGGGCTGATACGTTTTTGCCGCATTGGCCGCGCGCATATCGGCCTCGTCGGCCAGCGGCGCACCTTCCTCGTCTTTCACGTCTCCTTCATCGCCGCGCGTTCCGAGCCCAGGTCGTGTCTCGTTGGCCAGCCCCGCTTCGCCCGGTTTTTTCCGCCGCTTCTGAAAAGTGTCCACATGCGCGGCTCGCTCCTGCCCTTTGCGATCAGGTCGATCGGCGCCGGCCGGCCTCGAACCCGGGCGGCGTCCTTCGTCTTGCGGCTGGCCCGCTCCCGCCCGCCATGTCTCTTGATCCGCCGGAGTGCGCGGAGTTTCTGGATTCGGATGTTTTTTCATAAGGTGAAATTCAGCGGTCGGCCCGCTGGTGCGGCGCGCGTGAGCGGCTCGCCCGCTGATGCGAGCGTCATCTCGCTCAGACCGCCCGCGTGGACGGCGGTTCGGCTGACCTTTCGTCAAGTCACGCAGCCTCATTGACCAGGGGCGGCCTTCGCGACTTACTCGCCGGCTATGTTCCCCAAGAGGCGGCTCTCTTATGCCCGCGGATACCTCGAACTCGGTTTGGTCGCCGAGGCGGCGGCGGAACTCGACCAGATTCCAGCACCCGAGAACGAGACTGACGATGCCATCGCCGTTCGGATCGCAGTGCTCCACCACCAGGAGGACTGGAAGAGTCTGCGGACGATCGCCAGCTACTGGGTGCAGCGTCATCCGGAAGATGGCGCCGCGTGGGTCACGTGGGCCTACGCCACCCGCCGCTCCGAATCGCTCGCCGCCGCCGAGGAAATCCTGCTCGAAGCAGAGCGGCGGCATCCCGATGAGCCCACGATTCAGTTCAACCTCGGCTGCTACTCGTGCCAGCGCGGCGACCTGATCAACGCGCGCCGCCATCTCGATCGAGCCATTGCACTCGATGCGAAGTTCGCGGAAGCCGCCAAAACCGATCCCGATCTCGCTCCCCTGCGCGGCGCATCCCGGACGGACTGTCAGCCTCCGGTGTGAATTGACTCGCCCACCCCGCTGCCGCGCCTTCTGCATCTTCCAGAATGCCCCCTCCTGCTCTGCTCGAACTGCGCCAACTCGCCAAATCGTTCGGCGGCGCCCGAGCCTTGCGCGAGGTGGATTTTGATTTGCGGGCCGGCGAGGTCCACGCGCTGCTGGGCGAGAACGGCGCGGGCAAAAGCACGTTGATCAAGATCGTCACCGGCGCGCACCAGCCCGACAGCGGAACCATGACGCTCGCCGGCGAAGTCGTCTCGGGCCTCAGTCCCGCGCTCGCCCGCCGGCTCGGCATCGCCTGCATTTACCAGCAGCCTGCACTCTTTCCCGATCTGACCGTGGCCGAGAACATCGGCCTGCGGCTCGAACCGGCCACGGCTTTCCGCCGCGTCGACTGGCCGCAGCGCCGCGAACGCGCCGCCCGTCTGCTGGAGCGGATCGGGGCTAAAATTTCCGCCGACACGGAGGTTCGCGTACTCTCCATGCCCGAGCAGCAACTGGTGGAAATCGCCTGCGCGCTCGGCGCCGGCGCGCGCATCGTCATCATGGACGAACCGACCGCCTCGCTCACGCAGCAGGAGCAACACCTGCTCTTCGCGGTCGTGCGCGAACTGCGGCAGAGCGGCGTGGGCGTCATCTACATCTCGCATCGGCTCGAGGAAATCTTCGCCCTCGCCGATCGCGTCACCGTGCTGCGCGACGGCGAGAGCGTCGGCACCAATCCCGTGAGTGACATCAACGAAGCGGCGCTGATTCGCATGATGGTCGGCCGCGAAATGACGCAGATTTATCCGCCGAGCGAACGGCCGCCGGGCGACGTCGTTCTCACCCTGCGCGAGGTCGGTTGCGCGGCATCGGGGGTTCACCACGTGTCCTTCGAAGTGCGCGCCGGCGAGGTGTTCGGTCTCGCCGGCCTGGTCGGAGCCGGGCGTACGGAACTCGCGCGTATCCTGTTTGGACTGACGCCGGCCGATGCGGGCGAAATTGCGCTGCATGGCGAGCGCACGGTCATTCATTCCCCGGGCGAAGCGATGGTCCACGGCATCGGCTACGTGCCCGAGGATCGCCGCCGCCATGGCGTGGTCCTCGAAATGCCGATTGCGCAGAACATGACGATGGCGATCCACCGGCGGCTCTTTCCGGGGGGGTGGTTGCGATTCGGCGCCGAGCGCGGCCTCGCGCTGGAGTTCATCCGCGACCTCGCCGTGAAATGCAGCGGACCGGACGCTCCCGGTGGCAGTCTCTCCGGCGGCAACCAGCAAAAAGTCTCCCTCGCCCGCTGGCTCGCCACCCAACCGCGGGTGTTGATTCTCGATGAGCCAACGCAGGGCGTCGACGTGGGCGCCAAGAGCGAAATCCACCGCATCATCCGGCAGCTGGCGAAAGAAGGCCTCGCCGTTCTGCTGATTTCCAGCGACCTGCCAGAGGTGCTCGGCATGAGCGACCGCATCGGCGTGATGCGCGGCGGCACGGTGACGGCCGTGCTGCCCGGTAATGCCGACGCGCATACGGTGATGGGCGCGGCACTCGGCCAGAGCGAGAAAGGTGCGGCCTAAACGCAACTGCCCCACACCCCCACCTTCGATGATCCGCTCGTTTCGCGAACTTTCCGTCGCGGCCGCCCTTGTACTGGTGCTGGTGATACTGGCCATTTTCGCGCCCGGTTTTTACCAGCCGCAGCCGCTGCTGTCACTCGCCACCCGCGAGGCGGCGACGCTCGTCGTCGCCTGCGGCATGGCGCTGGTCATTATCAGCCGGCAAATCGACATTTCCGTCGGCTCGCAATTCGCCGTCTGCAGCGTGTGCGCCGGTCTGCTCGCCGCGCAAAACACGCCCACCGTGCTGGTGGCGCTTGCCGCCATCGCGATCGGCGCCGTGCTCGGGGCCGTGAATGGCGCGTTGATTTCCGGCCTGCGGCTCCCCTCGATTGTCGTCACCCTCGCCACGATGGTTACCTGGCGCGAAGCCCTTCGCTGGCAGCGTCAGGGCGCATTCGTGAACCTGCCCGACAGTTTGCAATGGCTCGGCCTGAGTCAGTCCGCCGGTCAATGGGTCCTTGTCGCGACGGCGGTGCTCCTGCTCGTCGGGCTCGGCCTCGCGATGCGCCATGTGGCAGCCGGGCGTTTTGTATATGCCGTGGGGACCGACGCGGAGGCGGCGCGGCTCGCGGGTATGCGGCCGCAACTCGTTACCTTTCTCACGTTCGTTTTGATGGGCGCGCTGACCGGGCTGGCGGCCATGATGAACGTCGCGCAATCACCGCAGGTCGATCCCAAGTCCGGCACGGGCCTTGAACTGAAAGCGATCGCCGCGGTGGTGGTCGGGGGTGTCGCGATCTCCGGTGGGCGTGGCACGCTGTGGGGTGTGTTTGTCGGACTGCTCCTGCTCGCGTGTGTCGCGCCGGCGCTGACGCACCTGCACGTCGAGGCGTACTGGGAAAAGGCGATCCAGGGCGCCATCATTCTCCTCGCCGTCGTCGCCGACGGGCTGCGCACCCGCAAGGAAAACCGCTGACGTTAATCCCTCATCGTCGCTCATGACTTTGTCCTCATCGCCGCCCCGCTGGAAAACCCTCCTGTTCCGCCACGAGTCGGCGTTGCTGCTGGTGCTCGTGATCGAATGGCTCTGCTTCAACGCCATCGGTCCGCGCTTCGGTTCGCTCGACAACAATTTCGACATTCTCCGCCACACGGCGGAAATCGGACTGCTCGCACTTGTGATGACACCCATCATCCTGACGGGCGGAATCGATCTTTCGGTGGGCTCGCTGCTCGGACTTTGCGCGATCCTCTTCGGCAAATTGTGGCGCGATGCCGGACTGTCGCCCGCCATCGCCGGCGCCCTCACGCTCGCGCTGGGCGCCCTCGCCGGCGGGCTGAACGCGTCGCTCATCACCGTACTGCGGCTCCCGCCGTTGATCGTGACGCTGGGGACGTACTCGCTATTCCGCGGCCTCGCCGAGGCGATCACGCGCGGCGCGGATACGTTCACAAACTTTCCCGCATCGTTTCTTTTTCTCGGCCAGGAGCGCTGGCTTGGGATGCCGACGCAGGTGTGGATCTTCGGCGCGGTCGCGCTCGCGGTGTGGCTGCTCGTGCACCGCACCACGTTTGGCCGCTCGTTTCGGGCGATCGGGTTTTCGCCCGAGGGTGCGCGGTACGCCGGATTGCCGGTGCCCCAGCGGCTCGCGATGGTATATGTGCTCGCCGGAATCGTCGCCGCGCTCGCCGCGATCATCTACACGGCGCGGCTGGGCCAGGCGAAGGCGGACGCCGGCACGGGTTATGAATTGTTCGCCATCACGGCGGTCGTCCTCGGCGGAACCAGTATCTTTGGCGGGGTCGGCACCGTGCACGGCACACTGCTGGGCGTGGCGGCAATCGCCGTGTTGAACAATGGGCTGGTGCATGCGCGCCAGCCGCGGGAAGTTGCCGGCATGCTGACCGGCGCGCTGCTCCTGCTTGCGTTGTCCGCCGGCGTTGCGCCAAAACTCTGGTCCGCCTGGCGCACGCGTCGTCACGCTGCCCCCGCCCCCTCCTCCCTTTCTTCGAAATCCACATGAAAAAATTTCTTCGTTTTCTCGCCGGCGCACTGCTGCTCGCCGGCTGCAGCAAATCTCCCGACAGCGCCTCATCCGCCGGCGCGGGCGGTAGTGGCAAACGCATTACGGTCGCGCTGCTGCCCAAATCAAAGGGCAACGCCTACTTCATCTCCTGCAAGGCCGGCGCTGAAAAGGCCGCCAAAGCGCTGGGCGTGGATTTGCTGTTCGACGGCCCGACCGACACCGACCCCGCGAAGCAAAACGAGATCGTCGAGAACTGGATCACCCTCGGCGTGGACGTGATCGCGGCGGCCTGCGACAACAAGGAAGGCATCTCCACCGCGCTGCGCAAAGCTCAGAGCAAGGGAATCAAGGTCCTCACGTACGATGCCGACGCGACGCCCGATGCCCGCAGCTTTTTTGTCAACCAGGCGACGCCCGAGGGCATCGGCCACGGGCTCGCAGACGAGGCCGCGCGCTTGCTTAATGGCGAAGGCGAACTGGCGATCATTCTCGCGACACTGACGGCGGCGAATCAGCAGGAATGGCGCAAGCACATCGAGGCGCGAATCGCCGAGAAATACCCGAAGTTGAAAATCGTTGCCGTTCGTCCGTGTGATGATCTCAAGGACAAGGCGCAGGCGGAGGCGACGGCGCTGTTGAGCGCGTATCCAAATCTGAAACTGCTCATGAACATCTGCTCGCCCGCGGTCCCCGGCGCGGCGGAAGCCGTGAAGCAGGCCGGCAAGGCCGGAAAGGTGAAGGTCATCGGGCTCGGGCTGCCGAGCGAGAATCGCCGTTACGTGAAAGAGGGAGTGACCGACAGCGTGATGCTTTGGAAAACCGAGGACCTTGGTCAGCTCACGGTCGAGGCGGCGGTCGCGCTGGTTAAAGGCACGCTGAAACCCGGCGACAAGACCTTCAAGGGCACCCTCGGCGAGTTCGAAATCAAGGGTGACAACATCCTGCTCGGAAAGCCGTTCATCTTTAACAAAGACAACATCGATCAGTTCAACTTCTGAGCTGAACCTCATTCCCATCATGAACTCTGCCCTGTTTCGCCACGTCACCGCTCCGCTTGTCGCGCTGCTCGCCACGGGTCTTTTTCTTGGCGGCTGCGCCAGTACGCGCCAGGCCGTTGTCGATCCGGCGCTGCTCGACCCAGCCAGGAACTCCGCCGTCAACCCGGTGCCGCGCGATCCTAAATGGATGGCGCGCCACGAGGGCTTCGTGGACATCGCAAAGAAGGGCGGCGTCGACGTGCTCTTCTTGGGCGATTCGATCACGGATGGGTGGCGCAACGACACCGCGCGCGGCGGCAAAAAAACGTGGGATCGCGAGTACGCGCCTTTGCGCGCGGCCAACTTTGGTATCAGCGGCGACCGTACGCAGCATGTTCTCTGGCGGCTCGACAACGGCGAGGCAGTCGGAATTCAACCGAAGGCGGTGGTGGTGATGATCGGGACGAACAATACGGGATTTGAGACCGACAAGGTGACGCCGCGGAACACACCCGCCGGGACCGTGGCCGGGGTGGCGGCGATCCTGAAGTCGCTGCAAACAAAATTCCCGAAGACCAAGGTGCTGTTGCTCGCGGTTTTTCCGCGCGGAGAAAAGCCCGATCATCCCCAGCGGCTGCAGGTCAACGAAATCAATCGCGGACTCGTCCGGCTCGCCGATGGCAAATCGATCCGCTACCTGGATATCGGGCCGAAGTTTCTCCAGCCCGACGGCACGATGTCGAAGGACATCATGCCGGATTTCCTTCATCCTGGAGCGGCGGGTTACGAGATTTGGGCGGCGGCGATCAAGCAGCCACTGCTGGATTTGCTGAAGTAACCGGCGAGCGGAGGCATCCACTCGCTGGCGCTCGCAGCCACTAGAGCCGATACCTCACCACTTCAGTTCCATGGCAGGCTGGCTTGGCGTGGCATGGGCGTCCCACGTCGCCCATGAAGTCCGGTTCATCTTTCACCGTCCGTCGTCTGCCCCGCCATCTGTCGTCCTCCGCCCGCGTCCTCCGCGGCCGTCCGTCCGCTCACTGATGCCGTTGCTTCATTGCCTGGTCGACCTCTCGCATCTCGGCCCGCTTTTTAAGATCGTCGCGCCGGTCGTACATCTTCTTGCCCGTGCAGAGCGCGACTTCGACCTTCACCAGCGCCGCTTTGAAATACATCCGCAGCGGCACGAGCGCGCGCCCCTCGGCCTCCAGCGCAAGTTGGATTTTGCGGATGTCCCGGGCGTGCAGCAGCAGCTTCCGCACCCGCTTCGCGTCATGGTTGTAGATGTTGCCGAATGCGTATTGCTCGATGTGCGCGTTGTGGAGCCACACCTCGCCTTTTTCGACCCGGCCAAAGGAATCGTTGATTTGCGCCCGACCGTTGCGAATGGACTTCACTTCGGTACCGCGCAACTGAATCCCCGCCTCGAACCGCTCGTCGACCGTGTAGTCGCGCAGCGCCTTCGAGTTCCGGATCTCGGTAAAACGGACGGAGTCTTTTTTCGAAGCAGCCATGCGAGCGAATCCTAAATGAAAAGAGCGGCGCAATTCTGCAACAGCAGAACGGATCCAACGCGCCCACTCGCTGGCGGTCATGCAGCCGCTGAAAGCGTTCTTCCGCAAAGCCGGTTGGGTTTGAGTGACCGGCGAGAAAAAGGCGGACTACAGCCGGCCGGACTTCAACCCCGTCGCGAGCAAAGTCTCAAAGAATGGCTCGACCGACTCCTTCGCCACGGCCGTCACCTCTACTTTGATAAAGCCGGCCTTTTTGAGGTATCCGTGGAGCGCACTCTCTTTGAATCCGAGCCACACATCCGCATATATTTCGCGGGCCCTCCCGAACGCGTGCTCGTTCAGATCGAGCACCAGCACCTGGCCACCGGGGCGAAGAATTCGATATGCCTCGCTGACCGCTTGCTGGGGACGCTGCGCGTGATGCAGCGCCTGGCTGAAGATCGCGAGGTCGACAGAACGGTCGGGCAGCGGCACCTGCTCGATGTCACCGAGCTTGTACGTGAGATTTTCCAACCCATTTCGCTGCGCGAGCTCGGTGCCCACCTCCACCATCCGGGGCGAGTTGTCGATGCACCAAACCTGGCGCGCACGCTGCGCAAGCAATTGCGAGATGAGCCCCTCCCCCGCCCCAAGATCAGCGATGTCGATCGCCGGCGTGAGTCGCAGCGCGAGATGACCGATCGCCTCCCATGAGCGGCCTGGGCAGTAGTTTTTGCCGAGCCGGCCGGCAATCAGGTTAAAGTATTGCTCCTGCGTGCGCCGGCGCTTCAGCAGAATGCGATCGAGGTTGTCGCGATCCTCGGCGATGACCGGCAATTCAGCGACGGAATCGATCGCGGCCTTGATGAGAGAAAGCGTCTTCGGCGACAGGTCGGCCCGGAGCGAATAAAATGCTTTTTTCCCTTCGCGCCGATCCGCCACCGCATTCACCTGACGCAACAGCGCCAGTTGCGACGAGATCCTCGATTGGCCCATCCCGAGGATGTCCTGGAGTTCCGCCACGGAGAGTTCCTCGCGTCCAACCAGTGCAAGCAGCCGCAATCGCGTCGGATCGGACAGAACCTTGAGGAAATCCCAGGAGGCGTTCACGGCGCCGGACGCTGGGGAACGATCGGGCAGAACGCAATTTCCAGCAGGAATTTTTTAGCGGGCAGAGGGCGACCTGTCGTCATGAGGGTCCACTCGCTGGCGGTCGCGACCACGATTGAGGTGGCCCGGGCGTCCCGCGCGTGAATTCCCAGAAGCTGTAACGGCGATGGCAGAACGCTCAGCCGTCTCGCTGGCGCACGCCGCCCAAGGCCAAAAAAGAGCCGCACTCTTTCGGTGCGGCTCGCTGGTCGCCAGGGTATGGCGCTGTATATTCCGAGGGACCTCTTACTCCCGGCGCGGACGGCGCTCCGGACGATCTCCGCGCCGCTCGTAGCCGGTGTTCTCTGCCGGCTTCGCTTCCACGGCGACGGGCTCGATCGGGTTTTCCGACACGACGTCGAACGGAAGTTCCACCGAGACGTCGGCGTGCAGCCGGATTTTCACGGCGTGCTTTCCCAAGGTCTTCACCGGCGTGAAGAGATGAATCTTGCGCTTGTCGAGTTCGATGCCCGCGGCGGTGATCTTCTCGTGAATGTCGGTCGCCGTGATGGCGCCGAACATCCGGCCGCCCTCACCGGTCTTCACGGCGAACGCGAGGCTCGTCTTCTCGAGCTTCTTCCCGAGTTCCTGCGCGCGGTCGAGCTCGGATTGTTCGCGCTCGGCGCGGCGCTTTTTCAGCGAGTCGACCTGCTTCCGGTTGGCACCGGTGAGCGGCACGGCAATCTTGCGCGGCAGCAGATAATTGCGCGCATAACCCGCGCGGACTTTGACTTGATCGCCTTCGCCGCCGAGACCGTCGACGGGTTTGACGAGGAGAACTTCTGTGTTGGCCATCTGGTTAGGGAGTTAAAACGGGTTCTGCCGCTGGCGGGTTTTTCGCGTTCGCGGGTTGTGGTTTTCGGGTGTCACGACGGCACTCGCCGCCGACGGGCCATGTAATGGCGCCGCTACTACAGGGATTGAACTGGATTCAGAACGGAACGTCTTCGTCCAGGTTTTCGGTCGCGGCAGGCTTCGCTCCCGCGCTGGGGCGCGGGGGCGGGGCATGACGCTCGGGGGAAGCTGATTGATCCATTTCGCTCGGAGCGCCACCGCCGCCGGGTCCGCCGGAGCCGCCGCTACGGCCATCACCGAGAAACTCGAACTGCTCGAGCACGACCTTCATGCGGCTGCGCTTTTCCTTCGTGTTCTTGTCCTCCCATTGATCGAGCCGCAGCCGGCCTTCGACGAAAAGCGGACGACCCTTCACGACATACTTCGCGATGGTCTCGCCTTGTTTGCCCCAGGCTTCGACATCGACGTAGATGACCTCCTCGCGGCTCTCGCCCGACTCCATCTTGAACTTGCGATTGATCGCGAGCGAGAACTGGCAAATCGAAGTGCCCTTGGGCGTAACGCGCAACTCGGGATCGCGCGTGAGGTTTCCCATCAGGAAGACTTTATTGAGCGACGGCATGGCTGGAGGAGGGGTTGGGCCAAAGACTAGCGACCGGGCGATCGAGACGACAAAGGTTTAATGACAGGCCAATTGGTGGAACGAAGCTGATTCAACTCCGCGCGCTTAGTCTTTTGTCCTTTGATCCGTCGCCCCAAAACTTTTTCTCAGGCGCTCTGGATGAACGTGCGATAAACGCTGCTGTTCAGCCGCAGACGCTCACGCAGCTGCGCTGGCGCTTCACCGGGAGCGGAGAAATTGATGTGCACGTAATTCGCGCCCGTCAGCTTCTTGTCCGTCACGCGGATGAAGTCCTTCTTGCCGATCGGCTCGACGGCGGTCACTTCGCCCTTCACTTCGGTGATGACCTTTTTCACGCCATCGATGATTTGGTCGATCGACTCTTCCTTGCCGCGATTGTCGAGGATGAAGGTCGCGCGATAGTTGCGAATGTTGGAATTCATTTTGGGTCTCTGCGATTAAGCTGGTTCATGGCGAGCTCGGGGCCGCGGGCAAGCAGCATCTCCAAGCCAGCCACATACTGGTCTAGTTTTTGATTAACGATGATCTGTTGT
>JBBRCR010000130.1:0-17768 GCA_038204695.1 Opitutales bacterium
GAGCGCTGGCGCTACACCGAGTGGGCGGACGGCGCGCAGGGGCGCGAACTGTACGACCACGACGCGGACCCAAAGGAGCTCACCAACCTCGCGAGTCTGCCGGCACATGCGAAAACTGTGCAGGAACTCTCGCAGCAACTGCGCGCCGGTGTGAAAACCACTTTTCCCCCGTCGGGCACCACGCCGGAGCTCCGGGACGGCCTGTGGGCGCCGCTGCTTGTCGCGCCGTGAACTCGCGTCGTGTCGTGCGACTTGGTGGGCTGCCATGGTGCGTGCATGCACCATTTTCCCCGGGCAGGACGCCTTTGCCGGGGTACCACGGAAATCATGGGCGGGACGCCCATATCTTTATACACAACGTCAGCCACGGGCGGGACACCCGTGGGAGGAAGAACATGGGCGGGACGCCCATGCCACGCCGGACACGACGGCCCGCGCACCGAATTGAATCATGCACCGGCCTCCCGCCCGATGGTTCGAGGTGGCACGGGCGTCCCGCCCGTGGGTTTGATGTGGCATGGGCGTCCCGCCCATGGACAGTGCGACATGTGTATAAAGTTATGGTGGGACGCCCATGGCACTCCGGCTCGCATCCCGCGCCATTCGCCCCACGATCCCCTTTGTCCAAATGAAAAAACGCCTCTTCTTCCTCGGAGCCTTCCTGCTCGCCGGGATGCTCGCACGTGCGGCCCAGCCACTGAACCTGCTCATCATCACGATGGACGACATGAGTTGCGACTCGGTCGGCGTGTATGGCAGCAAGCTCAAAGGCACCACGCCCAACATGGACCGGCTCGCGTCGCAGAGCCTGCGTTTCAACTACGCCTACGTGCAGGTCGGCAACTGCATGCCGTCGCGCAACGTGATGTATTCGGGATGTTATCCGCATAACAACGGGGTCGAGGGATTTTATCAGGTCAAGAAGCCGCAGCATCCGCACATCTCCGACCTGCTGAAAGCGGCGGGATATTACACGGGGATTCGCCACAAGGTGTCGCACTCCACGCCGTATTATCCGTATCCCGCCTGGGACGTGGAACTCGACAAGCTGCTCACGGGAAAGCACGTGACGCCCAAGAATCCAGAATCCTATTACATGTCGGCAAAGTACGGGATGGATGCGGCGAAGAAGGCGGGGAAGCCGTTCTTCCTGAACCTGAACATCGCCGATCCGCACAAACCCTTCTATAATGAGCGCGGCGAAGGCGATCCGAACGTGCCCAGCCGCGTCTTCACCGCGGCGGAGGTGCCGGTGCCGGGATTTCTGCCGGACGACCCCGAGGTGCGGCGGGAGCTGGCGCAGTATTACTCGACGGTTCGCCGCGGTGACGACAGCCTCGGCCACATTCTTCGCGCGCTCGACGAGTCGGGTGAGAAGGGGCGCACCCTCATCGTATTCCTTTCCGATCACGGCATGCCGCTGCCGTTTGCCAAGACCCAGCTGTATTTTCACAGCACGCGCACGCCCTGGATGATGCGCTGGCCGGGCGTGACGAAGCCGGGAACGGTCGACGACCGCCACCTGATTTCCGCGGTGGACATGCTGCCGACCATTCTCGACGTGCTCGCTCTGCCGCATCCAAAAGGGATGGACGGCCGGAGCTTCGCGCCGGTGTTGCGCGGTGAAACGCAGGAAGGCCGTGACTATATGGTGGCGGAATACAACGAGAACGCCGGCGGCAACCGCCATCCGATGCGTTCCATCATCACCAAGGACTACGGTTATCTCTTCAATCCCTGGTCCAACGGAGAACGCGTGATGGCGACCGCGACCAAGGGCACGATCACGTATCGCCGGATGCAGGCGCTGGCCAAGACGGATTCCAATGTACGCGCCCGGCTGGACCTGTTCGATCACCGCGTGCCGGAGGAGCTTTATAATTACTCGAAGGATCCGGACGCGCTGAAGAACCTGCTCAATGATCCGGAGCACCGCGCCGAGCGCGAGCGGTTGACCAAGCTGCTCGACGACTGGATGGTGAAGACGGGGGATCCGATGCTCGACGTTTTCCGTCATCGCACGGACCTGAAGGTGCGCGAAGCGTATATGGCCCAGATGGAAAAAGAAGCGGCCGAACGCAACAAACCCCGCAAGGCGGAAAAACAGGGCAACGGGAAAAGGAAGGCCGCCGCCAAAGAGTGAACCGCGATCGCGTTGAGCACCGCACAAATTTCAACCTGCACACTTTCATGACACGCGTAAACCCAGGCCCGCGACGGGCCATGCTCTCGTTAGTTGCGTCGGCCGCCGCAGTGGCGGTCAGCTTCGCCGCCGCCGAGCGGAAACCGAATCTCGTTTTGATCATGGCCGACGATTTCGGCTACGAATGCGTCACCGCGAACGGCGGGCAATCGTACCAGACGCCGAATCTCGACCGGCTCGCGGCCACCGGCATGCGGTTTGAGAACTGCCATGTGCAACCGCTCTGCACGCCCACCCGCTCGGAGTTGATGACGAGTATTTCGAACGCGCGAAACTATCTCAACTTCGGCACGCTGAATCCGCAGGCGACCACGTTCGCCAACCTGCTGAAGAAAGCGGGTTATGCCACCGGCATTTGCGGCAAGTGGCAGCTCGGCCAGGGCAAGAAGGTGCCGCAGCAGTTCGGGTTCGATGAATCTTATCTGTGGCAGCACACGCGCCGCCCGCCGCGTTATGCGAACCCGGGTTTGGAACATAACGGGAAGGAACTGGATTTTTCAAAGGGCGAGTACGGGCCCACGTTGGTAAACGATTTCGCGCTCGATTTCGTCACGCGCCACAAGGAGCGGCCGTTCTTCCTCTATTATCCGATGATCCTGACCCACGATCCGTTCCAACCGACGCCCCAGAGCCCCGACTGGGATCCGAAGGCGCAGGGCGAGCAGGTGAATCGCGATGTGAAGCATTTCGCCGAGATGACGGCCTATATGGACAAGATGGTGGGCCGGCTCGTCGCGAAGCTCGATGCGCTGGGCCTGCGGGACAACACGCTCATCCTGTTCCTCGGTGACAACGGCACGGGCGTCGGCGTCACCTCGGAGTTCAAGGGGCGGCCATATCCAGGTGGGAAGGGTACGAAAACCGCGCGGGGCACGCACGTGCCGCTGATCGCAAACTGGTCAGGGAAAATTCCCGCCGGTCGCGTGAATACTGATTTGGTGGGTCCGGTGGATTTCCTGCCGACGCTGTGCGAAGTGGGTGGAGCGACGGTGCCGGCAGCCCTCAAGATCGATGGTCGCAGCTTCCTGCCGCAGTTGCGCGGAGAGAAAGGCCAGCCGCGCGAATGGCTCTATAGCTGGTATGCGCGCGACGGCGGCGTGAAGCCCCAGTGGGAATATGCCATGAGCACCTCGTATAAGCTTTATCGAGACGGTGCGTTCTTCGATTTGTCGGCTGATCCCTTTGAAGAAAAGCCGCTGAAGGTCGGCGGACTTTCCGGTCGCGCCGCGGCGGCGGCGAAAACATTGCAGGCGGCGCTTGACCGGTACACGCACGCACGACCCGCCGAGGTCGCGGCCGCGGGCGAGCCGACGGTGAAAAAGAAAGCCACCGAAGGCGGAAAGAAAGATCGCGCAAAGAAGAAGGCATAGCGCCCCGGGCCCGGCTGTTTCGTATCCAATCAACATGCGCATGCATTTCCGACTTTGCCTTTCCGTCATCGCGCTCGCGCTCGCCGCGGCCGCCGTCACGCCCGGGTCGGCCGCCGTCGCCGGCCGGCCAAACGTGCTGTTCATCCTCACGGACGATCAGCGATGGGACACGCTGGGGCTCGCGGGCAACAAGCACCTGAAGACGCCGAACATGGATAAAATCGGCCGGGAGGGCGTTTATTTCCCGAACGCTTTTTGCACGACGAGTCTCTGCTCACCCAGTCGAGCGAGCATCCTTAGCGGCCTGTATGCGCACAAGCACGGGGTGGTGGACAACTTCACCGAGTATCCCGCGAACTTCCGCAGCTTCCCCATGGTGCTGCAGGCGGCCGGCTATGACACCGGCTACATTGGGAAGTGGCACATGGGTGAGAACAACGACGAACCGCGGCCCGGTTTCAACTGGTTCGTCACCCACAAGGGGCAGGGGAAATATTTCGACACCGAGTTCAACTTCAACGGCCAGAAGCGCGAGGTGGTGAAGGGCTACTACACCCATGCGGTTACCAATATGGCGGAGGAGTTCATCAACCGTTCCCGGAAGGAGCAGCCGTGGTGCCTCTTCCTCGGCCACAAGGCGTCGCACAGTTTCTATTTTCCCGAGCCGAAATACGAAAAGGCCTTCGACGGCGTCCGGGTCGCGTATCCGGAAACCGCGTTCATGCTCGACGACAAGCCGGCCTGGATCAAGGACCGGCTCCATACCTGGCACGGCATCTATGGTCCGCTGTTCGAATGGCGGAAGAAATTCCCGGACGATCGGCCCGAGGCGGTGAAAGACTTTGAGGCCATGACCCGGGCCTATTGGAGCACGTTGCTCTCCGTCGATGATAGCGTGGGCCAGCTGTATCAGCTGCTCCGGCGCCGGGGTGAACTGGACAACACCATCATCGTGTTCATGGGCGACAACGGACTGCTCAATGGCGAGCATGGGATGGTCGACAAGCGCACGATGCACGAGGCGAGCATTCGCATTCCGCTGGTCGTCCGCTATCCGGGCCTGACGCCGCCGGATCAACCGAAAGTGATCGAGAAGCAGGTGCTGACGATCGACATGGCACCGAGCATTCTGGAGCTGTGCGGTGCGCCGGCGCTGAAGGATATTCACGGGCGCTCCTGGGTGAAACTCGTCCAGCGGGGCGACTCGTCCTGGCGCACGTCATGGTTTTACCACTACAATTACGAGAAGCAGTTTCCCTACACGCCCAATGTGCGCGGCGTGCGGACGGATCGCTGGAAATACATCCATTATCCCCACGGTGACGGCAAACCCGACCGGCATCTGGCCGAGCTGTACAATATCGAGTTCGATCCGGAGGAGCGGCACAACCTCGTGGAAAACCCGAAATATGCCAGCGTCGTGCGGGACCTCCAGCGCGAGTTGCAGAAGCTCATGGCCGCGACAGCGCTCAACGCCGTCACGGACAAGATGCCGCTGGACGAGGGCATCAAGAAGGAACTGCCGGACGCAAAGATCCGGTGAGGCAAGGTTTCGGCAATATTCGTGACCAAGGATCGGGGCGGAAAAAACAAAAATGAGAGCATCACCTCGCAACCGACATACTCTGATTCCACGCCAACGATCGTTGCTGCCGTCCCTCGCGAGGCTCGCCGTTTTGGGTGTCGCCGCCGCCTGCATTTCGCCGAGCGGATTCAGTGCCAGCAGCCGACGCCCGAACATCGTTTTTTTTCTGGCCGACGACCTGGGGCAACGAGACCTCGGTTCCTATGGGAGCACGTTCTACGAGACACCCCATCTCGACCAGTTGGCGAAAGACGGCGCCCGGTTCACTCAGGCGTATGCCGCGTGCCCCGTTTGCTCGCCGACGCGCGCCAGTATTCTGACCGGACGTTACCCGCAGCGGACGTCGATCACCGATTATATAGGTGCAGCCGCACCGGACAAATGGGACCGCAATACCATCCTGCGGCCGGCGGCGTATAGTGACCGGCTGGCCCACCACGAAGTCACCCTGGCCGAGACCTTGAAGCCGGCTGGTTATGCGACTTTCTTCGCGGGTAAATGGCACTTGGGCGTGCAAGGCTGGTGGCCCGAAAACCAGGGGTTCGATATAAACAAAGGTGGCGTCCAAGCCGGTTCGCCGCCCGGAGGTGGCCGCTATTTTTCGCCGTATGGAAACGCGCGGCTCGAGGATGGGCCGCCCGGCGAGCATCTTCCCGACCGGCTGGCGAGCGAGACGGTGAAATTCATCGCCGATCACAAGGACAAACCTTTCCTCGTGTATCTCTCATTCTACTCGGTGCACACGCCGCTGATGGCGCGCGAGGATTTGCGGAAGAAGTACGAGGAGAAACGCCAGCGTCTGGGACTGCAGCCGAAGTTTGGCGTGGAAGGTCCGCGTGACGTGCGGTTGGTCCAGGAACACGCCGTCTATGCCGGAATGATCGAGGCGATGGATCAGGCCGTGGGCAAGGTGCTCGCAAAGGTCGATGAGCTTGGGTTGCGCGAAAACACCATCGTGGTTTTCACGTCGGACAACGGCGGTCTTTCCACCAGCGAAGGTTCGCCCACCTCCAATCTCCCGTTCCGTGCGGGCAAGGGCTGGCTCTATGAAGGCGGCGTGCGCGAGCCCTTGATTGTGCGCTGGCCTGGTGTGGCGAAGCCGGGCGCGACAATTGACGTGCCCGTGAGCAGTCCGGATTTCCTGCCCACGTTTCGCGAGGTGGCCGGCCTCACTACGCCCCCGGTGCAAAAACTCGATGGTGTCAGCCTCGTATCCGTGCTTAAGGGACGACCGCCTGCCGCGCCGCGCCCTCTGTTCTGGCATTATCCGCATTACGGCAACCAGGGCGGCGCGCCGGGCGGAGCGGTGCGACTGGGCGATTTCAAGTTGATCGAATGGTACGAGGATGGCGGGCGCGAGTTGTTCAACGTGCGGGAGGATGCCGGGGAAAGAAACGATCTCGCCGCGAAAATGCCCGAGAAAGTCAAAGAGCTCGCGGGCCGGCTGGCGGTGTGGCGTGCAGAGGTGGGAGCGGTCATGCCGACGCGAAATACCAGCTACGATCCGTCAAAGCCGAATGGCCGGGGTACGCCCAACCCAGGGCAGGCCGGCAAGGCGAAGAAGAAAAACAAGTGATGGGCCTGGGGTGGCATGGGCGTCCCGCCATACCGTTATATACAAGTCGCGCCATGTTGCGCTGAACTCGGGCGGCACGCCCATACTGGTATACCTGCGACAAACATGGGCGAGTCGCCCATGCCACTCCAAACCCACGGGCGGGACGCCTGGCGGGACGCCCGTGCCACGTCGATCCCACGCGCGGGACGCCCAGGCCACGCCGAGTCGCGGGGCCTGCACACCGAAGTGATGGGGCATCGACATGCCGCTCGTTTACCCGCGGCGAGCGCCAGCGAGTGGACGATCACGATTCGCACTTCAGCACGTAAACCACGCCCTTTTCCGAGCCGATCGCGAGGTATTGATTATCTGGAGACCAGGCGAGTTTCGTGGCAGCGACGGGCATCTTGATCGTGGCGCGCCACGGCTGGCGGCGCTCGGGACTCCACAGCCGCACCGTTCCATCCTGCGCCCCCGTGGCAAGCAAACCGTGCGTGTGCTGAAACTTCACCGCGCAGAGTGGTGACTCGTGGGGCAGCATGATCGGTTCCCGGCCTTCCGGCCCGTCGCCCGTGCAATCCCACACACAGCCATCGCGTCCGCCGCTGGTGGCAAGCCAGCGCGAAGTGGCGTCGAAAGAGAGAAACTTCACCTTCGTTTCGTAGCCGCTCATGTGCAGCTCGATGTCCGCCTCGGGAATCCAGAGATGGACGCTCGGATCCTGGTTTCCGGATACAAGCCACCGGCTGTCCGGCGACCAGACCAGCGCGTGGATGCCGTTGGCGTAGGGCATTTCCTTCTGCGCCACAAATTCGTCGGCGTCCCAGAGCGCCACTCCACCGAAGTAGGCGCACGCCACGCATCCACCCGCCGGCTCCGCGGCGAGCGCCGCAATTGTTTTCGGCGCGGGTTTGAAAGTGTGCGCGATGGACGCGTCGGGGCGAATCGCCGTGAGCGTGCGGCCCGTGGCGGCGAATAGGACCGGAGACAGCAAACGCGTTTCCCCCGCCTGGTTTGATGTGGCCGACGCGTCGCCGCGATCGGTTTTCGCCCGGGCTGGCCGCCAGGCGAGATGCTCGACCCAGGCGGGGCCGAGTTTTGCCGTCGCCGTGTGTTGACCGGCGTTCGTATCCCAAAACTTGACGGCGCCGTCCTGCCCGCCGCTCGCGAGCACGCTGCCGCCGACGGTCGGAGTTGGCGCGGTCGTGGCGTTTGTATCTGTCTCCGGTTGGACATCGCCTGCCCTCGGCGCGAGCGGTCTCCCGGCGACCGGCATCCAGGCAATGGCATTGGTCCCATTGTCGTGGCCGGGCAGTTCATGCTGCCGGCTACCATCGATGGTGGTAAAAATGGAAATTGGCCCCGCGCTGCTGGCGGCCGCCAGTCGCGTGCCATCCGGCGACCATTCCAGATCGATAACGTAGTCATCGAGGTTGGCGGCCCAATGCTTGGTCAGTTGCATTCGGTAACTGGTAGCGCCGCTTGCGCCGGCGGCCACTCCAAACGCCGTGGCTGCGAGCGCCAGCGAGTGGACGACATTCCACGCGCCGGCGCTATCATCACGACGCTCGCAGCCGGCGGGTGCGGCTTGAGTGCGCGCCTGGGTTGGGTTTCGCTCCAACCATGTGGCGTGCACCGTTTCCAGTCCGATGGCTCGTGCTCTGTTGTGCGATCGCAGTGCGGGTGGCCGCTCAAACGAGCTATCCGGCGGGGCAACCGCTGATCGGTGAAAACGCGACAAGCGGCTGGCGGCTCACGAGCGCTAACGGCGCCGCCACCCAGGTCGATGTGACCGGACAAAATTTCCCGCGGGCGTGGCGAATCGAAACGCGCGTCGACTCTTCGCCCGCGTGGGCCATCGAGTTCAAAGCGCCCGTGACGAGGGCCGTCGCGCGAGGTGATGTTGCGCTGCTGCGGTTCTTCGCCCGCGCGGTCGCCACCTCCGACGAGTCGGGCGCGGCGTATTTGCGCCTTGTGGTGCAGAAGGGGACGGCGGATTGGGCCAAGAGCCTGGAAGGCGGTTACACGCTGACGAACGAATGGAAGGAGTTCTTCGTGCCATTCGCGTTTGGCGCTGATTATGCCGCCAGTGCGTCGGAAGTGGCATTTGGATTTGGATACAAACGTCAGACGGTCGAACTCGGTGGTTTTGACTTTGTGTATTACGGGCAGGCGGTGCCGCTGGCTTCGCTGCCGCGGACGCGCGCCTCGTATGTTGGTCGTGAACTGAACGCCGCCTGGCGCACGGCGGCTTTGGCCCGCATCGAGCAGATCCGAAAAGGCGAGGTGGCGATCACCGTTGTTGACGCCGATGGGCGACCGGTGAGCGGCGCAAATATTCGCGTCGAGCAGCGGAAGCAGACGTTCCATTTTGGCTCGGCGCTCCAGATGGCGCGTCTCTCCAGCGACACGGCGGAGAATCGCACGTATCGGCAGAAGGTGCTCGAGTTGTTCAATGCGGCCGGGCCGGAAAATGATCTCAAGTGGCCGGCTTGGGACGGCGAGTGGGGGAGCAGCTACAGCCGGACGCAGACATTCGCCGGGCTGACCTGGCTCAAGAATCACGGGCTGCACGTGCGCGGTCATGTGCTCGTGTGGCCGGGATGGAATAATTTGCCGGCGGCGATTCGCGCGCTCCGAGGCACGCCACAGCAGGCGGAGATTCCATCGCGCGCGCTGGCCCACATTGCGGACGTGGTGGGCGCCACGCGAACGCTGGTCGACGAATGGGACGTGATCAACGAGCCGTACGCGAATCACGATCTGATGGACTTGTTCGGCCCCACGATTCAAGTGGACTGGTTCAAGGCCGCGCGGGCGTCGCATCCGACGGCGCGACTCGTTCTGAATGATTATAGCAATCATGACGCGTCGCTCGACGCGGCACATGTCGCGCATTTTGAGACGACCGCGCGTTATCTCCGCGATCAGGGCGCCCCGATCGGCGGACTCGGTCTGCAGGCGCATATCAGCTCCAATCCTTCGCCGCCGGCTAATGTGATCGCCGTGCTTGATCGGTATGCGGCGCTCGGCCTGCCGGTGCGGATCACCGAATTCGACATCAACAGTGACGACGAGGAGTTACAGGCGGACTACACGCGGGATTTTCTGATCGCGGTCTTCAGCCATCCCACGGTAATCGGATTTCAGATGTGGGGCTTTTGGGAACGCGCGCACTGGATTCCGCGCGCCGCGATGTACCGCGCGGACTTTTCCGAGAAGCCGAATGCCGCGGCCTACAAATCCCTGGTGCTCGCCCAGTGGCGCACGCGCGCGAGCGGAATGGCGAACGCGCAGGGCGAATGGCGGCTGCGCGCGTTTCACGGTGAGCACGTGGTGACGGTGGAGCATGAAGGGCGCAGTTATGAACAAGTTTTCACGGTCGCAGCGGGGGTGGGTTTGACGAGCGTGCGCGTGCCGCTTGCTGCCTCGCGCCTGGTGAATCTTTCCACGCGCGCGAGCGCCGGTGCAGCCGAGGCGACACTAATCCCGGGTTTTGTGGTGGAGGGTGCGCCGGCGAAAGTGCTCGTCCGCGCCGTGGGCCCGGCGCTCGCGGCCTTCGGGTTGACGGGAATGCTCGCACGGCCGGAACTCTCGCTCCGGCGCGCAGATGGCAGCGTGGTCGCGGTCAATCGTGGCTGGGACACAGCCACGGATGCGGCGGCCGTTGCCGACGCGGCGGTGCGCAGCGGCGCGTTTGCTCTGCCGGCGGGCGGTGCTGATTGCGCAATATTGGCGACGCTCTTGCCGGGCGCCTACACCGCGCCGGTGACATCGGTGGACGGTGGTGCGGGGGTCGCGCTGGTGGAGGCATACGCGGTCGAACGCGGCTCGGCGGCGCGGCTTCGAAACTTGTCGGCGCGAGCCTTGGTGGGTAGCGGAGCGGCGGTGGCGATTCCGGGAATGGTGATCGAGGGAACGAATGCGCGCAGCATGCTCGTGCGCGTGGTGGGACCCGGTCTGGCGGCGTTTGGAATTCGGGACGTACTGACCCGGCCCTCGCTCGTGTTGATGTCAGGCAGCCAGCCGATGGCGGCGAATGCGGGTTGGGAAATGTCCGCCGATCCCAAGGCGCTTGTCGCGGCTGCAATTAAGGCTGGCGCGTTCCCGCTGGGCACCGGGCAGAACGATGCGGCACTGATTGCCACGTTGCCGTCGGGGGTGTGGACGATCCAAGTCGCTGGCCTCGATGGAGGCGCCGGCGTCGTGCTGATGTCCAACATCTGGATACGCCGGTGAACGCGCTGCTCCCGCCCCACGCCGGCGGTCGGAGGCACGCCGCGCGACGCCGCGGTGTCGCGCATTCGGGAACTGGAGGGCTTTCCCCGCGGGCTGTATGCCGGGGCGCTCGGCTGGCTGAATGCCCGGGGGGGCGGGGAGTTTTTCGTCGGCATCCGTTCGGCTCTCGTCGAGGGTGCGGCGGCCCGCGTCTACGCCGGCGCGGGCATCGTCGCGGGTTCGACGCCGGAAAAGGAGTTTGCCGAAACCGAGCTGAAGTTTAAGGCGATCCTCGACGCCCTCGTCACCTGATCGCGCAACTCCGCCCACCCATGCCGCCCGATTTCGTTCTGGATCCCAGCAATGTGAACTCGCTCTGGGCGGGCGTGTTGGTGGAGACCCTCGTTCGCTGCGGCGTGCGGCAGGTGGTCGTGTCGCCGGGGTCGCGGTCCACGCCGCTGACCTTCGCGTTTGCCGCCCATCCGGCCATCGAGGCGATTCCCGTCCTGGACGAACGGTCGGCGGCGTTTTTCGCGCTCGGGCTGGCCAAGCAGCGGCGCGAAACCGTGGCGCTGGTGTGCACGAGCGGCACCGCGGGGGCCAATTACTTTCCCGCCGTCATCGAGGCGGCCGAGAGTGGCGTGCCCCTGGTCGTGCTGACGGCGGACCGCCCGCCCGAGATGCGCGCGTGTGCGTCGGGGCAGACGATCGACCAGCAGAAGCTCTACGGCGGTTTCGTGACGTTTCAGCACGAGCTGGCGGTGCCGGAACTCGCGGAGCCGCAGCTGCGGTACCTGCGGCAGATGGTGGCGCACGCGGCGCTGCGGACGCGGATTCCGTCGGGCGGTCCGGTGCACCTCAATGTGCCATTCCGCGATCCGCTGCCGCCGTTGAAGGACGACGGCGCGGCGCAGCGTTTTGCTGCCACCATCGACTGGGAGCTTTTCTTCTCCCACCTCGACCCGGTTGACGCGGCGCCGGCGGTCTGTGCGCCCCCGCGGATCGTACCGGACGTACACGGTGCGATCGTGGTCGGACCGGAGCAACCCGGTGACATCGGGAGCTTCGTGGCGGCGGTCGCCGAGATCGCGCGCCGCTTGGGCTGGCCGGTGCTGGCGGACGGGCTTTCGCCTGCGCGCAACCATCTCGCGACGATTCCCCATCTCGTCACCACCTACGACCTCGTCCTGCGCAACGCGAACGCGGCGGAGCGGTTGAAGCCCGAGGGGGTGCTCTGCCTCGGCGCGTGGCCGACAAGCAAGGTGCTGCGCGGCTGGATCGAGGGGAGCGGCGCGCGGCTCTGGCTCGCGACCGAGCGCGCCGACAATCGCGATGCGCTGCACGGGCGCGCGCAGCATCTCGCGGTGTCGCTGCCCGTGCTGGCGTCGCTGCTCCCGGCGGCGATCGACGTCAATGGGTATCAGCGCATGTGGGCGCGCTACGAGGCGAAGGCCCGGCCGGCGCTCGACGCGCGGCTCGAGGCGGAGCCGGCGATGTTCGAACCCAAGGCGGCGTGGCTGCTCGCGCGGCACCTGCCGGCGGGCACGCCGCTCTTCGTCGCGAATTCGATGCCGGTGCGCGACGTCGAGTACGTGTGGCCGGCCGGCGACCGTGCGATTCGTCCGCTGTGCAGCCGGGGTGCGAACGGCATCGACGGCACGCTCTCGACCGCCCTGGGCGTGGCGCACGGGGCGGAGCGCCCGGCGGTGCTGCTCACCGGCGATCTCGCGCTGCTGCACGACACGAACGGCTTCCTGCTGCGGTCGAAGTTCCGCGGCTCGCTCACGATCGTGCTGATCAACAACCGCGGCGGCGGGATTTTCGACCACCTGCCGGTGGCGCAGTTCGAGCCGCCCTACGAGGAGTTCTTCGCGACCCCGCAGGACGTGGAGTTCGGCGCGTTGTGCCGCACCTACGGGGTTGAGCACGTCGCGGTGCGCGATTGGACGCAATTCACCGCGCTGGTTTCGACGCTCCCGACGAGCGGGATTCGCGTGCTGGAAATTTCGACCGATCGCAAACGGGATGCCGCGCAGCGCAAGGCGTGGTTTGCGGAGCTGGCGGCAGGACTGGGGTAGGGCGCGGATTCCGTTCTGCACCGGGCCGCCCCAGTGGTGTTGCCGCCCTACCTTACGCCGGCAACGCCGCGCGGACCGATGCCATCGTCACGGCCTGGCGTTGGCGGACAAACGTCATCGCGCGTTCCACTTTTTGGGCGGCGATCGCGGGTTCGCGATAGATGGCCACGACCATTTCCGTGAGCCGTGCCCCGGTCATGCCTTCGAGTTCGTGAATCCACTCCGGCAGTCCGATATCGGCAAACATCCGGCTCTTGTGGGGATTGTCCGTCGGTACCCGCAGGTGAATCGCGGGTGTACCGGCCGCGAGGGCGATGATGGGAGAATGACAGTCCAGGCTGACCACGGCGAGGGCCCGGGCATAGACCGAGGCGGCTTCATCGGCATTCCAGAACGAGTCTTTCCAAACCACGTTCCGTTTTACGTCGGCGGGCAGCGGATCGACGAGCTGGGCCTTGGCGAGCGGCACCCCGTACGTCATTTCCGGACACGCGAGCACCTTCAGCTGGGTGGTTCGGACCCAGTTGATGATCAATTCGCGGGCGGCCGCGTGATCGCCTGCATGGTGTTCCGCGTTGATGCGGTCGATTTCCCGGTCCCGGTCGGTGACATTCGGATCGTTGTAGATCGTGTGGTACGGAGAGAAGCGATGGCGAGGGACTACGCAGAGGTACTTCTTGTTGGCCAGACCCTTCTCCTCCAGGTAGCGCTCGGCGCGGGCGTCGTCGCGGAGGTGGAGGGCAAACGTCGTATCCGGCCCGAAACCGACCTGATTTCCCGTGATGCCGGCTTTCCGGAGATTTTCCACGGAGACACTGTCGCGGCAGTAAGTGAACGAAGATTTCGCCAGCATCTCGGTGCGTTCGCGGTCGACGTTGGCGAAGGTGACGCCGTTGATGCCGTACGGCTTGTTGGTCGTCGCACGCCAGACTTCGAGAGGTGAGGCATGCATGCCGCCGGAACCCACGATGAACAGATCGGCCTGCTGCATCGCGGAGACCAGGTCGGGCCGGGTCGCGGGTTTCTGGCCGGTCCCGCCCGCCGCGATGATCTTGAGCCGCGGGAATCCCGCCAGCAGCATCCGCCGCACGTTGGGATCGAGCTCCCTCTCCTGGCCCGGCCGGGTGCTGGGTACCGGCCAGAGGGTGACGTTCACTTCCGGCAGAAACGTATCCAGAAGATGGATCAGGCCTGGGGTGTGGGCGATGTCGCCGATGTTGATGCAATGCCACGCGTTCGCGATCAGGATGTGTTTCACCTTTCGGGCGGCGGACGCGGCGCGCAGCGGCGTGGTGGAGCCGACGGCGGCCAGGGCGGCCGTCCCGGTCAGGGTGCGACGAATGAAGGAGCGGCGTGAACCGAGAGCTTCAATCGCGGAAGGGTGCGGGTGCGATGCTTTCATCGGTGTACGGTTGCGGCTCAGGCCGAGGCGGCCGTGCGCAGGACATCGACCATGCGGTGCTGAAGTTTGTCCACGCCGGTCATGACGGTTTTCACGTGGGCGCGCGCCTTGGTCGGATCGCGATGAATCTCCTCCAAGCGCGACCAGAGTTGCGGGCCGCTCGTTTCATCGACCTCGAATATCCACGGGCTCACGCCGACATCGTGGAACATCTGGCCCTTGCACGTATCCGTCGGCTGCCGGACGTAGAAGCCGGGGACGCCGTGGGCGAGGGCGATGATGGGCGAGTGGCAGTCGACGCAGATCACCGTCTGGCAGCGCGCAAACACCGCCGCGGCCTCGTAGGTAAACCAGAAGCTGTCGCGCCAGATCACGTTTCGCTTCACGTCGGCGGGAAGCGGGTCCAGCAGGACTTCCTTCGCCATGGGGACCTGATAGGTCATTTCGCCGCAAACGAGCACCTTGTTCCCCGTGTTGCGCACGTAGGCGATGATCATCTCCCGCACCCGCGCATGGTCGGATTCCGTGGTGCGGTTGTTGATGGCATCCCGAACGTCGTCTGCGGGCGTGCGTGGTTCGTTGCGGATTCGGTAATAGGGCGTGTAGCGCAGGCGGGGGATGACGCAGATGAACTTGCCGTCATCGAGTCCGTTGGCCTTCCGGAAGGCATCGCCCGTCCGGTCGTCGCGCCGCTTCATGCCGAACTGCGAATCCGGGCCGAACTCCAAGATGGGCGCCTTTACGCCCTGGGCCTTCAGATAGTCGAGCGAGAGGGTGTCGCGGCAGAACATGAATGCCGCGCGATCAATGATCCAGCGGGTCTCGTCGTCGAGGTGGTTGGCGGGGAGACGCTGGATGCGGGTGCGGAGATTCGAGAGGGTGCCGCCCTCGGGGTCGCGGTCCCGTCCGATGCCGGAGATCGGATCGGTGCTGGTCCCAAAAACTCCGAACGGCTTTCCCGTCGCGCGATGAAACGCGGCCACGTCGGTGCGGGCGCTGAAGCCCGAGCCCGAGCCGTGCAGCATGAAATCCGTGCTGGCCCAGGCGGCCGCGAGGTCGGGAGTGGACGGCTTGCCGCCCTGCACCACACCCTCGGTGATCTTCAGTTTTGGAAAAGCCTGGATCAGCTTCTCGCGCACGCCGTCCGCGAGGGCGCCCGGTCGCGGCCACAGTGTCATTTCAGCGGCGGGAAAGTACCGCTCGATCAACTCGAGGGCCCCGAGGTAGTGGCCGATGTCTCCGATGTTCACGTTCTGCCAGGCGTTGCGCAGCAGGATTCGCCGGGGACGGGACTCGCGGGTCTGGGCGCGAGCCAACGTGGAGGAAAGGGCGGTGCCGGCCAGGGCGGCGGCAGTACGCTTGAGGAAAGAACGGCGGTGGAAGGGGGGCATGATCGAAACGGTGACGAGGCTACAGGAAGAGTGGTCCGCGATTAGAAACGTCCCTGGACGCCGGCGACGATCTTGGGCGACGTGAGGCGCGTCTGCCCGGCGCGATCTTCGTAGGTCAGGTAGTTCTCGTTGAGCGGCTCGGCCAGGATGTTTTCCAAGTCGCAGAACACGCTCAGGCGGCGCGACAGGGTGTACTTGGACTTGAGGTCGATCTGCGTGCGGGGGCTCTCATACCGCAGCAGCGCGGCGTTGGTGGAGTTCGTCACCAACCAGCGGCCCACCCAGTTCCACTGCGCAATGAGGTTCAACTTTTTTCCCCGATAGCTGATCGCGACGTTGGCCGTGCGCGGCTTGAATCCGGCCACGGCGCTTGAGACGGCGGCGCCGCCGTAGTCGCCCTTCGTCTTCAGGTAGGTGTAATTGGCATTCAGGCCGAGACCCTTCCAGAGGCCGGGGAGAAACGTGAACTGCTGCTGGTAGCTGAGCTCGAGGCCGCGATAACGTGCGAAACCGCCGTTGGCGGACGTGATGAGGTTGTAGCCTTCGTACTCGCCGTTGAAGCCGTTGTTGGCCCCGGCGCCGACGAAGCGGCTGCGATCCTGGAAGATGAAATCACTGATCTCCTTCGAAAAGGCGCCGATCGAGAGCAGGCCGACGGGCTCGAAGTAATACTCGAGGCTGACGTCATAGTTTTCCGAATACTGCGGCTTGAGCGCGGGATTGGAGAACGTGATCGTCTGGGCGGCAAAGCTCACCGTCGAGTTGGGCATGATCGACCCGAAGTTGGGGCGGCCGATGCCGTTCGAGTGGCTGGCCCGGGCGACCAATCCGCCCGGGGCTTCGTACTTCAGGTGGAGGCCCGGAAACACGCTGTTGTACTTGGCCTTGTTTTCGAGCCGGCCGGCGTATTCGGCCCGCACGCGGCGTTCCGCCTCGGCATCGGTGACGGCGCCGACCCACGCCGCCCGGCGCGCAACCTCGGCGGGCGTGAGGGCCCCCAACGGACCGCTGCCGTTCGTGCGCGTCTCCTCGAAGCGCAATCCGCCCAGGACGGTGAGACGTCCGAGCCGGATGCTGCCCATGAGGTAGGCACCGCCGACTTCCTCGCTCATGGCGCGCTCGTTGGCGAACGTCTGCGTGAACCGATAGGTGATGTCCTCCCGCCAGTCGGTCGTCACATCCCGGGCGTTTGCCGCCACGGCATAGGCGTCGGGAAACGGGATGGAAACGTGCCGGCTCACCTCGTCCTTGTACGCATCGACGAGTTCACTGTAGTTGCCGGTGGTGTTGAGAAACTTCGAGATGTTCGCGGCGCCGAGGTAGTCGTAGCGGCGGCTGCTGTTCGCGATCTCGCGATCCTGCCGCCGGTAGTTGAAGCCGGCCTTCACGGTGACCGGCAGCGGCAGCACCCGGTCGAAATCGCGCTTCACGTTGAAACGGTAGCTGAGGATCTCATCCCGGCCGTTACGGTTGGGCTGGGTGAGGACCAGCCCGGAATAGTTGGCGAGATTCGACATGTCGGGCCCGGCCGTCTGCGTGATATCCGGGTACGTCAGGCTCCGGCTCCGGTCGATCGTCCAGCCGATATTGCGCAGGGTCGCGGTCACGGTGCCCTTCGGCTTGCCCCGGTATTCGGCGCCGTACGGATGGGCGTCGTACCAGGTGTCGGAACGCGACCAGCTCGCGTTGTAGTCGATCACGAAGCGGCCGCCATCGAAGCGGTGGCGCGCCGAGGGCTTGAACTGGTACGTGCCGCCCGTCTTGTCGATCGTCGTGACCGACAGCGTGCTGAGGGAGTTCGTGCTCGTCAGCACCTCGGTGAACGTATCCGTGAATCCGGGACGGATCGTGCCCGTGCCGGTGCGATTGCCGTTGGCGTCGAAGGTGGCGATCGCCTGCGAGGTGGAGAGCGTGCGCTGCTGGGTGACCTGCGAGTCGTGCATCCAACTGTAGGAGGTATTGA
>JBBRCR010000131.1:0-17741 GCA_038204695.1 Opitutales bacterium
ACCAGACCCTGCGCCCCGAAATCGGTGCCACGAGACGCTGTTCCGCCCAAAGCTCCCTCATCGGGGCGGTCCGCCGCTCATGCTGCGCGCCGAATTCTCGCGTTTTTTGAAAACGCCGGTTTTTGGGACAAGCTCTAGGTAGGAACCCTCGCCGGACGAATTCACAAATCTTGAAATCGAAAATCGGGCATCTGGAATCTGTGAATTTCAACCCCGTTACGTTGCCCGAACGGTTCGCCTCGTCCGAGATTGGGGTTTGAAGTTCCGAGATTTTAGATTCCCGATGCCAAATTCCACGATTTCCGAAATGCTTCAGTTGCGGTTGCCACGGTAGGAAATATGCGGGGCTACGCGGCCGGCGCACGCTCACTCGAGCAGACTCCACGACGCGATATCGCGGGAGGTAAACATGATCCCGCGCAATTTCAGCCGGAGTGATTCGCGTACGTTCAGGGGCAAATCCGGCGCGCGCTCGAGCTCGAGCTTGCCCTCGAGCACCGGCAGCGCCGGATCGTTCAAAGTGACACGAGCGCGGCTGCCGATCGGAAGCCCCCAGAGCGTGGCAATCTGACGAAGCAAGTCATCGAGCGGATGAGCCAGGTGCAGTTCCGGCTGCGGACCGTCGGCAAAGAGGAACTCATCCTGCTCGTACATGGCGTCGTCACGAAAAGGGCGGAGGTGAGTCTGCTGTCAACGGGCGAGTGGACGAAGATCCATGATCGATAGTGGCTGCGAGCGCCCGCGAGTGGAGGCTCCACTCGCGGACCAGGCCGTGTGAAAACTCGACGCGTCGCAAAATTTGTAAAATTAAGCCGGTCTGGAGACGCGTAGTCGATGTCTTGGTGCGCTGTAGAAGCGAAGAACTTCGGATACGCGATTAGGCGAAAAGTTTTCCCACGGCCTGGGACGCTCGCAGCTCAGTCCACTCGCCGGCGCTCACCGCCACGGTCGTATTCAATCGACGATGACAAAGACTTCCAGGGCGGCCAGTCCAGCGACGCCATTGCGCGACTCGATCACGGCGGAGTAGGCGCCCGCCGGCAGCGTGGCCACGCAAACGGCTTCGCGCGGATCCAGGGGCGCATAGGAACGCAGATCGCGCTCCAGCCGCTCGTTCCCCGCGACGCGCCAGCCCTCGTTGCGCGCGACATCCACGCCATCGCGGTTGCGCACGATGCGCAGCCGGGGCTGGAACAGGGGTTCGGGACCGGCCAACCGCGCCAGCGATGGCCCGAGCGCGCGGACCACCACCGTCTGGGCGTGGTCCGCAATCACGAAACCCGCGATCATCGGCTGCCCGTCGACGCCGACCATCGATTGCACGGAAACGTTAACCAGATGACTCTGCCGGCGAAAATCGTGGTTGATGAGGTGCACCAACCCGGTGACCACGGCGATCGTGGTGAGCAGGGCAAAGCTGGCCGCCAGGCTTGGCCGCAGCCGCGGGGAGAGATGATGCCTCGTCTTCATGGGGTCGAATCAACGACCAGCGCCGCCGGGCGGGCCGGACGCGCGGGCGGGCAGGCGGTAAACCTGGAATCGCGCGTTCGCGAACACGCGCGCGTACGCTGGCAGTGCCAGGTCCCTCACCTCGCCGAGGCTGCGATCGAGCACCGCATAGCAAGGCGCATCGATTCCCACGGCCGGCGGCACCGAAACACGGCCCGCGAAAAATTCGGCCGCGGCCGCCATCCGCTGTCGCGCGACCGCCGTCTGTAACACGTACGTCGGGCCTTCGACCCAAAGTCGCCGCTCCGAAAGCGCGGAATAGTAAAAGTGAACCCCGGCGGTCGTATGGTCCACGAGCCGGCCCCGGCCCTGTTCGAGTTGCACCGGGGTGAACGCGTTGGCGACCAGCACCGCATTACGCTCGGTGTGCCGCCGTATCCAAAGCATGGTTTCACGCAACTCCCTCATGTCGTCCGTGATTTTTGCCTGGCGGCCCACTCGCATCCATTCGGTGAAGCCGTTGCGCTGACGCAGCAGCGACGTCCCGCTTTGCGCCGCGACCGTGAGCCCGATGCCGGCCGCGGCGACCACGACCAGTGCGGAACGCCCCGCCCATCGCCGCGTGAAAACCGGCGTGCCGGCGGGGGATGCGAGCAGCGCCGGCGGACGCGCCGCGGCGGCCCGCCATCGCTGCAGACGCAGGCCGACGCTGACCAGAAACGCCGCCGCGAGAACGGCGAGCGGCAAACGGATGACGAGGAAGAAATAGAGTTCCCCGTTGGAATCCAGGTGCAGCACCCCGCCGAGGACCGCCCCGGCCAGCAGCGTTGCCCCGAGCCATCCGGCGGCGCGCTGGCGATGCTGCGCGTCACCATGAATCAAATACGGAATCGCCAGCAACCTCACGCCACAGGTGCCGGCAAACGCCACGGCTCCGCAGGCGGCTGCAGCCAGGGGGGTGGCGACCGCTCCGGGGAGCCATCGGCCAAGCCATTGTTCACAGCTCCCGTGCCAGGATTTCCAGAACCGAGTGATTTGAAAGACGTGGAATGGCTCGAAGCTGGCCTGGCCATCACCCCACGCGGACATGGTCGTGAAATAAACCACGAGGAACACGCCGCCCATGACCACGCCGATCCATACCAGCCCCCGGGGAATCCGCCGATCCGAGCACCAGCGCCAGACCGCCCACAGGGCAAGCGCCAGCAGCACGACCGGCATGACGGTGCCCTTCGCGCCGGTCGCGGCCGCCGCCAGCAAAATCAGCCAGCCATACTCGCGCCCGCGCACCCGCCCGGCCTCCGCCGCGTGCGCCAGGGCGAGCAGCAACGCGCCAAAGAAAATCATACCGAAGAAAAAAGTCGGGCTCACGTAGAGCCATCGCATGAAAAAACCGAGGAACATCGACTGCCCGTAATGCGGCACGAAGGAGAGCTCCGTGGCCCCGACGGTCAGCAGCGCCGCCAGCACGCCGCCCCAGGCGCGACGCGACACGAAGCGGCCGAGGGCATACGCCTGGACGATCAGCACGGCGCCAAGCGGCACGACCATCAGCCGCAGCAGGATGGTTCCGAGTTCAAGCTGCGTGACCCGGGCCGCCGCGGCGGCATGCACGAGCATGAAGTAGTGATATTGCAGCGACGTGCCGGCGAGGCTCGGATCCTCGAGCGGCCAGTGTTGCTTGATGGTCGCCGCCCGACTCAGGAGATACACCCAGTCGTGAAAAATCGGCCGTTGCGGCAGTCCGCCAACCAGCGGCGACTCGGCGTACATCTGGCTCGCGGCGAGCAGCACCGTCCAGAGGAACAGCCCGCTCATCGCCAATGCCAGCCACGCGTGTCGCGCCGTCCACCGGCAGCGCACCGGCCAACCGCCATGGCGCCAGCGGGTCAACACGGCCAGCGCGAGCCAAACCACGGGCAGAAAACGGAGCCACGGCTCACGGAGGCCCAGGGCGGAGAGTCCGAGAAAACTAAAAATTTCGATGGCGAAGCCGGTCGGAACACCGAGGGCGATGACTGTCGTGAGCGAAAGCGCGCGGCCTTTGACGGCAGAGGTTGCGACAACGCCGGGCACGATTACGTGCAGGGCGAAATATAACGCGTAGATCGCCACGGTCTGCGGATCGAATTCGCAGGCCCGAACCACGATGAAGTGGGCGAGCGCGAGCAGCGCAAACGCGCCGGACCACGCCGTGGCGGCCGCGGCAGACCGAAACCAGGTTGGGGGGTTGGGGGAAGCCGAATGCACGGCCGTCGAAGAGGAGGTTTTCTGCAGGGAGCAGAAAGGACGTCAGCGGATCGCAGCCCGCGGAACATTGCCGTCAGCGAACGCCCCGGGGCGCCAAACGCAACGATTATCTCCGTGCGCAATGACGCAGGCTCGGGATTGTGCAGTTCGCCATTCTTGGACTTCACGCCACGCCCAGAATGCGGCGTCAACCAACGGCTCGTCGCCGGGCGGCGGTCCAATCAACCGCGGTAACAATTCCGTTACCAACGCGTGGTCGCGAAACGCGGCCGGTGGACGAGTGTTCGAAAAACCTTTTTCCCGGGCCTGCGTCACACTTCGCCTCCACCTCCACGTCCCCGCCCATGAAGTCTGCTTTCCATCGATCGGCCGCGCTCGTTTTGCTGGCCGCCGCCGCGAGCGTATGGGCCGCTTCCGCGAGCGAAAATTTCGAGAAGCATTGCGTTGAATGCCATGGCAGTGATGGCAAGGCGCAGACCCGGCTGGGTCGCCGCTCCGGAGCCAAGGATCTGACGATTAAGAAAGAGATGGCGAAGCTGACCGACGAAGAGATCTTCAAAACGATCAAGTTCGGCCGGACCAACAGCAAGGGAGAGGAGAAGATGGATGCGTTCGCCAACGGGCTCTCCGATCAGGAAATCTCGGCCCTGGTCACATTCGTCCGGTCCCTCGCGAAATGAAGCCACTCCTGATGCGCACGATTCTTCGCGTGCCCCCCAGCGTTGCCGTGTTCGGCGGGCTTGGCCTCTGGGCCATTCTGCTCGTTTCCTGCGTCGTCGCCGATCGGGCGATACTGGTGCCGCCGTATATTGCCGGCGCGAACATCGTCGGCTCGGCGAGTTGCGCCAAGTGCCACGCGGCCATCACGCGTGGATTTCACGACGCGACCCACGCACAGCTGATGCTCAAGGACGACACGGGGCAGACGAAGAACGTTGCGTGTGAGTCGTGCCACGGGGCGGCGAGTCTGCATGTGAAGGCGGGCACGCGCGAAACGATTCTCAATCCGAAGATCGCGCCCGACACCTGCCTGCAGTGCCATACCAACGCGCGCGCGGAATTCAGCCTGCCGTACACGCATCCCGTCCTGAACGGAAAAATCGCGTGCTCGCAATGCCACGATCCGCACCAGGGCGATGCCAATCCCTCGACCGGCGGCACGAGGACCCTCGCGGCCTCCGTGAATGCGACCTGCGCCAAGTGCCACCCGGCGCAAACCGGCCCGTTCGTCTTCGAGCACGAGGTCATGCGCGAAGGCTGCGTGATGTGCCATTCGCCGCATGGCTCCGTGAATGACAAGATGCTCAAGGCCCGCAACGTGAGCCTCTGCTATCAGTGTCACTTTCAGGCGCAGAACAGCTCCACGCAAATCATGCACGGCGGCGTGGACCACAGCCAGAACGTCACCCGTGGCACGTGTTGGTCGGCGGGCTGCCACGAGGCAATCCACGGCTCCAATGTGAATTCAAATCTCCGTTACTGAAGGCACCCGCCGTGATGAAACTGCCCAAAAACACAACCGTGGCTGCAAGCCCCAGCGAGTGGACGGCGTGCGATCGCGTGCTTCGGGCCGGTGCGCTCGGTTCGCTCGCGGCGATGCTCCTCCTGCCTCTTGGCACCTCCGCGCAAACCACGCTCACCGGCACCGTCGCGGTCGGAGGCGGTGCGGCTTTGCTGGATGGCGATCAGCCGGCCTTCCAGCAGCGGTTCCGTCAACGGAAGGACGGTTTTGCGGGGCTGGAAGATTTGGCCGTCACGCGCATGAGCGACACCTCGCTGTTTCGACTGGAGGCGCGGTTCATCGAGGGTAACGACGACTACCGGCTCGCCGCGCGGTGGGAAAAATTCGACGCGTATTACATCCAGGCCGACTTCCGCAGCTTTCGCACGTTCTACGACGGCTCCGGCGGCCGGCTGCTCCCGCGCGACCTGACGATTTCCTGGTTTGACGAGGCGCTCGCGCTGGACCGCAGCTATTTCCGTTTCGAAATTGGAACTCTCGTCCCCAATCGTCCGCAATGGCGGCTGCGCTACGATCGCATGACGCGCGACGGTACGAAAAACTCCCTGCGCTGGGGAGACAGCAATCTCGCCGGGCAGCCGTTTGTGCCCCGCGCGTTGATCCCGTCGTATCTCCTGGTCGATGAGCAGCGCGAAATCATCAGCGCCCAGGTGTCGGACCAGACGGAAAACGCCAACTGGAAGGTGGCTGCCCGCGTCGAGCGCACGGAAACCGGCAATCGGAATGTCGCCCGCCGGCGCGCGCTGGAGAACCAGGATCGATATGTCACCACGAGCGAAGGCACGGACACGGATCTATTTTCCGGCCACGCCTACTACGAACGGATCGTGAACGAGCACCTGCGTGCGTCCGCCGGCGGACTGGTCACCACCATCGATACGAACATCACGGGCAGCAAAATCTATGGGGAGACTCCGGACGCGGCCTACTCGCCGACGTTCGCCCGCCGGCAACCCCAGGACGTCGGCTATTACGGACTGACTGGCGGCACGCGGATGAGGCAGTATATCGGCAACGTGAACGCCACGTACCAACCGGGCAAATACTGGATGGTGCGGCCCGGCCTCAAATACGAACACCTGCGCCAGGACAGCGGTGAAGATCACTTCGACACCGATTTCAGCGGCGGGGCGGCGCCCCGCGCGCTCATCGAACAAATCGAAAGCGCGAGCCGGAATGCCTGGAACGAATTCACCGAGGAGCTCGAGTTTCGCTATCTCGGCTGGAGGAGCGGCGTGCTCGACGCGCGCGCCCAGTTGAATCAAGGCACGGGAAACCTGGTCGAGGAAAGCATCCTGCGTCCGAACGCCGTGCGCGTGCTGGACCGCGAGTCGGAATACGAGCGCTATGGGCAGCGCTATATTGTCAACGCGAGCTGGTATGCGCGGCCGGGACTCACGTTTTCAGCGCAATATAATTACCGGCTCAAGCTCGCCGACTACGATCACCGGCGCGACAGCACGTCCAATGACACGCGTTCAAACAACCGTTATCCCGCGTTCATCATCGATCAGGACATCGCGTCGCAGGACGCGAACCTCCGCCTCGCGTGGCGGCCGCGGTCGATGCTCAGTTTCGCCACCCGCTATGCGTGGCAGCATTCGATCGTCACGAGCACGATGGCGGGGCTGCCGGAGATCGAGAACGGCCGGCTCACGCGTCACGTCATCACCCAGACAGCGACATGGAATCCCAGCGCGCGGCTCTTCCTCACGGCTGCGGCCAGTGTGACGTATGATCAACTCGAGGTGCCGCCCCACCGTCTCACGATGAGCAGTGACAACAACTACGTGAGCGCCTCGCTGGGCGCGGGCTACGCCCTCGGCAAGATCACCGACCTTTACCTCGACGCGAATCACTACCGGGCCGACAACTACACCGACAACCCCGCGGTGACGCTGCCGATGAATGCCGGTCAGACGACGCAGAGTGCGTTTCTGACCTGGGTGCGCCGGCAGAGTGATCGTCTGATCTATACCGCGAAATACGGCTACGCGACAAATCGCGATGGCACTTTCGGCGGCTTGAACGATTTCGACGCGCACATTTTCTACGGCAAGGTGCAGTACAAGTTTTGAAGCGATCCCATTTTTCCAGTTCGCGAGTATTAGCGCCCATTCGCGGTCAAAATCAGCGGCCATCCTGTTTGGCGGCGGCGGAGCGGTGCGGGGGGGAAACGCGCGTCCATTTCGCTGGGGATCATCCAAATCGGATGCGGGCGCTTGCTGCAAATTGAAGCATGGCATTGCCTCACCCTATTGTTTCACTACACCGGCCCGAGCCCCGATTCTTTCTACCATGCACCCCGATTATCCCAAGCGTACTGTACCTGCGCGCCGGCCCCGGCTGGCGTTGGCCGTTATGTCCGCTGTATCCATCCTGCTTGGATGCGGCTTTTCTTCATCGCGCAGCTTCGCCGCCGAGTCCGCGGCGACGGGCATGATTGAGGGGCGAATCTTCAACCCCCGGAGCGGCACGGTCGTCGAGGGTGCGCGGATCAGCGTCGAAAACACATCGCTCGTTGCTTTCAGCGACGCCGATGGCGTCTTCCGGCTCGCCGATGTGCCCGCCGGGACCGTGCAACTGCGGATTTTCTACACCGGCTTTACGCCGCAGCTCGAATCGGTCGCCGTCGCCCCCGGCCAGCGGTTGGAACGCGACATCACGCTCGCCACCGGCCGGCCCGAGACGCTGAAACCCGACGAGAAGGTGGTGAAGCTCGACCAGTTCGTGGTCGACGAAACGCGCGAGATGGAGGCGGCCGCCGTCGCCATCAATGAACAACGCTTCGCGCCCAACGTGAAGACCGTGGTTTCGACCGACGAATTCGGCGCGGTCGCGGAAGGCAATGTCGCCGAGTTTCTCCGGTATCTGCCGGGCCTCACGGTCGACCTCAGTGGCGGCGACGCCCGGACCGTTTCCATTGACGGCGCGCCGGCGGATAACACGCCCGTCACCCTGAATGGACTCAGTCTCTCCAGCCCCACCGGCACCGGCCGTGCCGTGGAAGTGGGATTCTTCAACCTCAACAACATCTCCCGGATCGAGGTCTCCATGTCGCCCACGCCAGACTCGCCCGGCTCCGCGCTCGCCGGGTCTGTCAACATGGTTCCGCGCAGTTCCTTCGAGCGGACCAAGCCGGTCTTCAACGGCAGCGTGTACCTGATGATGCGTGACGATTTGATCAAGTTCGGCCACGAGCCTGCGCTGTACCGCGATCCAGAGCGCGTCATCTATCCCGGCTTCGACTTCTCGGCGGTCGTGCCGGTGAACAAACGCTTCGGGTTCTCGATTGCTACGGGCAACTCCACGCAGTTTTCGCACCAGGTGGGCCACACCAACACATGGCGCGGCGTGAGCACCACGACCAATGGCAACGCGTTCCCGCATACGACGCCGGGCCGGCCTTACCTCTCGGCCTACCAATACACCGATTCACCGAAGCGGTCGGCCCGCGAGTCTCTCGGCGTCACGCTGGATTTCCGGCTCTTCACCTACGACCGTTTCTCGGTGTCGTATCAGTATTCCGCATTCGACGGCTGGACCGCCGCCCGCAATCTCCAGTTCAATCCCCTCCAAATCGTTCCCGGCGGCTTCACGCCCACGTCAGTGCAAGGTGTCGCCGGCGCGGGCAACATCCAACTCACCAGCGGCAACGGGCGCGTGCGGGAGAACCGCACCTACATGCCCACCTTCAACTGGCGGCACGACGGGCCGGGGTGGAAGTTCGATGGCGGCGTCGGCCGTGCCTATGGCACGGACCGCATCCGCAGCAGCGACAAGGGCCTCTGGCAGGCGGTGGTGGCACGGCGGACCGGCGTCACCGTGTCCTTCGACCAAGTCATGGACACCCGCCCAGGCGTCATCACGGTAATCGACAATGCGACCCGCCAGCCAGTCGACCCGTATCAGATTGATAACTACTCACTCATCAGTGTCTCCGAGACACCGCGGCGCGGGGCGGACATCAACTTTAGCGCCTTCCTCAACGGCCGGCGCGACTTCTACTGGAAATTCCCGTTCACGCTCCGCAGCGGACTCGATTTTCGCCAGTCCACGCGCGACTCCAACCAGGGCGCCATGACCTACAATTATCGCGGCAGCAACGTGCCCGGGAGCGCCGCGCCTTTCCTTGATCCGACGAGCCCGCAGCGCGAGCGTGCCTACGGATTTTCACGGATCGAGTTTCCCGACTACAAGACGACGCTCGACTTCTTCCGCGCCAATCCAGGCGAGTTCACCACCGACGACAACACGACCTACCGCAATTACGTCACGAATTCCAAATGGGCCCGCGAGGCCATTTCCGCGGCCTACCTCCGGGGCGACGCCGCGTTCTTCAATCGCCGCCTGCTGGTCGTCGGCGGCGTTCGCGTCGAGCAGACGAATGTCTGGGCCCACGGTCCGCTGACCGATCTCACGCGCAACGTGCAGCGCGACTCCGCCGGCCGCCCCCTGCTTGATGCCCAGGGCCGGCCGGTGCCGATCACGACAAACACCCTCGAGACCTCTCGCCTGACCTTCCTGCCCCGGGGGACGGACGTGGAGAAGGAATATCTCCGGGTTTTCCCCAGCCTCAATGTCAGCTACAATCTCCGCGAGAACCTGATCGCGCGTGCGGCCATCTCCACCTCGGTGGGGCGCCCTGATTACAACCAGTATGCTGGCGCCGTCACGCTGCCCAACACGGACAATCCGCCGAGTTCCACCAATCGCATCGGCGTGAACAACGCCGGCATCAAGCCGTGGAGTGCGACGTCGACGAAGGTGCGGCTCGAGTACTATTTTCCGGGCGTCGGGCAATTGACGTTCGGCGTCTTCCGCCGCGACTACATTGATTTCTTCGGCAATACCGTCGTACCCGCGACGCCGGCCTTCCTTGCGCTGTACGCGCTCGATCCGGATGAGTATAGCGCGTACGATATCTCCACCCAATACAATGTCCCGGGCACGACACGCATGCAGGGTTGGGACGCCAGCTACAAGCAGGCCCTGACGTTTCTTCCGAACTGGGCCCGGGGCGTCCAGGTGTTTGCCAACTACAGTTCGCGCCGCACCAAGGCGCGGGACCTCGGCTCCATCGGGTTCAACGACATTCCCTATAGCGGCTCCTTCGGCGCCAGCATGAGCCGCGCCCGTTATAATGTGCGCCTGAACTGCAGTTTTCGCGACGACCAGCGCCGCAATCTGGTCAGCGGCAATAGCATTGAGCCCGGCACGTATGTTTACACGCCGGCGCGCAACACGGTCGATGTGCTCGGTGAATACACTTTCTGGAAGCGGTTCGCGGTGTTCGGCAATCTGCGCAACATCGGCGACGTGCCGAACGAGGATGCGGCTGTGGGCCCAAGCACGCCCGGTCACGCCAAGCTCCGAGTGCGCGAACGCTACGGTTCGCTCTGGACGTTCGGGATCAAGGGCACGTTCTGATGGCGCTGGTTTCTCCAATTGCAGGAAACGCCGGTCGGAGACCCGGCGCTACTTCGAGCAAGAAATCGGCTGCGCAATCTCAACCGGCCGTCAGCCGCTTCAAATCCGCATACAGCGCGGCCAGCCTTGGCATCGCGATTCCCGCCGCGTGCGCGGCGCAGCGGCTCACCCCAAATCGCCTCCACTTCAACTTCACGCCCGGCGAGAAAGTCGACCAAGCTCGAGGGCTGGTACGCGCCCATGGCAGGCGTCACATCACTCGCTGGCGCTCGCAGCCACGGCTTGCGTACGGACGATCCCTCCATGCACCACTCGCTGGCGCTCACCGCTACGATCGGATCGCCCCGAACAGGGCGTCAGCGGCCTACCGGAGGAATGCTTCGTACAGCCCACCGTCCACCGTGATCACCTGGCCGGTGGTTTTGCTCAGCCGGTTGCTCACAAGCAGGAAATAGGCCTCCGCTTGATCGGCGGGCGTAATCGGCGCCTTCGTCAACGTCCGATCCGCATAAAACTGGGCGAGCTTCTTCACCAGCGACTCGGTCGCCTCGTCCTCCTGATACGCGATATTGTATTTGGCCAGCGAACCCACGACGCGATCGCGCGGGAACATCGCCGAGCCCTGCACGACCGTCGCCGGGGCCACGGCGTTCACGCGCACCACCGGCGCAAGCTCGATGGCGAGCTCGCGTACGAGGTGATTCGCGGCCGCCTTCGAGCAGTCGTAAGCCACCGAACCCTTCTTCGCGACCACCGCATTGGCCGACGTGGTCAACACGAGATTGCCGCGCAGTCCTTGCTCCTTCCAGGTTCTCGAGGCCTCGTCCCCCACTATATAGCTGCCGGTGACGTTCACATTAAACGTGAACGCCCACTTATCGTCCGGAATGTGCCCCGTCGTGTCGCTCGGCCAGAAGACGCCCGCCGTCACGCAAATCGAGTCGAACCCGCCGTAGGCGAGCGCCACCTCATCGAGCATCGTGCGCACACTCGCGCGGTGGGTGATGTTGCAGGCGAGTCCCAGTGCCGGACCGCAATTCGAAATCCCGCTGCCCGCCACGCCAATGCCCACGCCAAGCATGTCCGTGATTTCGAGCGCGGTGGCAACCGCCGCCTCGGCCTTCATATCCACACTTACGATATGCGCACCCTCCTTCGCGAGCCGGTGCGCGGTTTCCTTGCCGATGCCGGAACCCGCGCCGATGACGATGACAACCTGACGCGCGAGTTCCTTTTCCGCGGGCATGCGCTTGAGTTTCGCCTCCTCGAGCAGCCAGTACTCGATGTCGAACGCCTCCTGCTGCGGGAGCGAAATATAGCTGTCGATCGCCTCGGCCCCGCGCATCACCTCCACCGCGCAGTTGTAAAATTCGGCCGTCACGCGCGACTCGGACTTGTCCTTGCCCCAGGCAATCATGCCCAATCCCGGAATGAGCACCACCGTCGGGCTCGGATCGCGCATCGCCGGCGAATTCGCGTGTTTGCACCGCGTGTAGTACGCGGCGTAGTCCTTGCGGTACGCCTCGATGCCGTCGGCGAGCTTCTTCTTCAATGTCGCGAGATCGTCCGTCTGCGCGTTCCAATCGACATAGAGCGGTTTGATTTTCGTGCGCAGAAAATGATCGGGACACGACGTGCCCAGTTCGGCGAGCCGCGCGGCATCGTTCGAGTTCACGAAGCGGAGAATCCGTTCGTCATCCTGCACCGTGCCGATGAAACGCTTCTCCCGCGAAATCTGCCCGCGCAGCCACGGCAGAATGGCGGCGAAGGTCTCGTTGCGCTTCGCCGGTTCGAGCGTCGGGTATTTCCGGCCACCAAACGCCGCCGCATCGCCCCCCTTCGCCGCATACTTCGTTTCAATATAGGTCGCGGCCTTCTCGATGAACTCGAGCGTTTCATCGTAACAGTGCCGGTCGTCATCCGCCCACGAGATGAAGCCGTGCTGCCCCATCATGATCGCCCGCACGCTGGGCTGCTGCCGCACGATTTCCTGCATCGCGAGTCCGAGTTCAAACCCCGGCCGCATCCATGGCACGTACGCCATTTCCCCGCCGAAGATTTCCTGCGTCAACTTCTCGCAATGTTTCGAGGCCGCGATCGCGATAATCGCGTTCGGGTGCATGTGATCGACGTGCTTGCCGGGCAAAAACGAGTGCAGCGGGGTGTCAATCGACGACGCGCGCGGATTCAGGTTGAACGTCGTATGCGTGTACATGCCCACCATGTCGTCCTCCGCCTGCGACTTCAGCCCCTTGTCGTTACGCGCTGAATACAGCGTCTGGAGATCGATCAGCTTCTGCTGGTGCAGCGACGAGAAGTTTTCCCACTTGCTCGTCCGCAAATCCCCGCCCGAACCCTTCACCCAAAGCACCTCCACGGGCTTGCCTGTCAACGGGTCGGTCTCCGCGAGTTTCGAGGAGGTGTTGCCGCCGCCGGTGTTGGTGATGCGCTGATCGCTGCCGAGGAGGTTGGAGCGATATACGAGGCGGCCGACCGGATCGAGTGACGCCGCGGTCGTATCGTCCCAAAGATAATTGACGTATTGGTAGGAGGGCATGTGGGTGGGTCTTCAGATCTCAGATCTCAAATTTCAGATTTCAGATCCCGAATTTCAGAGCTCGGATCCCGAATTTCAGATTTCAGATCTCAGATCTCAAATTTCAGATTTCAGATTTCAGATTTCAAAGGCCGAGGGCGTTCTGCCGGTAATGTTCGTCGGGGCGGCCGGCGATTCGCGCGACTTGGGCGGCGGAAAGGAACCTGGGTTTGTGGCTCGCGGCCATGGCGCCAACAAAAATTTCCGCGGCCTTCGCCGCCATGAGCGTTGCGGCCAGCACGGCTTCGGGCGTCGAGCCCAGCGCGATCAATCCGTGATTTTCCAGGAGGATCACGCGCGGAGCACAGGACAAGCGTTTGATGAATGCGACCACGGCGCTCCGAATCGCCTGGGCGAGTTTCAGGCCCGGATCGGTGTAGGGCACGAATACGCTCTCGCCACCACAGCAGACCACTTCGTCCGGAAAAAGGCGCCGTTGGGCAAACGTGCGCGCGTGGCTCGTGCACAACAACTGGTTCACCGTCACGGGATGCGTGTGACCAACGAAGTTCACGCCGGGCAGCGTCAGCAGAAACGCGTGAAAGACGGCCTCGACGGACGGCTTCCGGGCGCCCAAATCGAGACGGGCGGCGAGCAACGCTTCGTCCACCGCGGCGTCCGCCATTGCGCGCCGGTCGAGCAGCGCGCGCAGATCGGCGAGCCGGCATTCCGTCACTCCGAGGGACGAAAGGGTGGCCAAATTCGAGCCGCTGGCCTTCACCAAAAAGCGATCGTCAGAGATTCGAGCCGACGTGTTTCCTTCCCCCAAAATCGCGAGCTTCCGCTCCTCGCGGCCCAAGTCATGCGAAAGGCTCAGCAAACGCGTGAGCGCGTCGGATGGGCTGGGCGCGAGAGTGGGAGCCATGGTGGTGAGCGGCGATTGACGAACGAAAACTACCATAATGTCAACATTTCTGTTGCACTTTCTTCCATATTATCCCACCCATTCTCCCACAATCATGCAACCTGAAGAGCGCCAGGCGAAGATAAAGATTTACCTTCAGAAGTCTGAATTCGCTTCTTTGGAAGAGCTTGCAGGCTACGTTGGCGTGTCGGTTTCCAGTGTCAGACGGGATTTGGGCGCTTTGGAAGAATCTGGAACGATTCGGCGAACGCATGGCGGAGCACGCCTTCTCCCGTCCCGCCCGGATGAGTATGTGTTCAACGTCCGCGACGCCCAAAACGCGACCGAGAAGGAAGCGATTGGCCGGGCCTGCGCCGCGCTGATTCACCCGGGCGAGACGGTCATCATCGATAGCGGAACCACGTGTTTTCACGTGGCCAAGCATCTGAGTGAGCACGTGGCGCAGGTGATCACCAACTCGCTGCCGGTCGCCAATTTCTTTTCGGCTTCAATGCGTCACGAGGTCCACCTCTCCGGCGGCGTGATCTATCCGCGACTGGGCACGCTGGTGGGTCCGCCGGCCACGGAGACATTCTCGCGATTGCACGCGGACGTGGCGGTGCTGAGCGGCAGCGCGATCGCGGACAATGGAATCTACAATTCACACGCGCTCCTCGTGGAGATTCAGCGCGCGATGATGGGCGGCGCGGCGCGGGTCATCTTCTGCTTCGACCACACGAAGTTTGGCCGCCGCTCCACGTTTTTTCTGACCGATTTTGAACCGGTGGACACGATCGTGACCGACGCAAGAGCGCCAGCCGAACTGATCGCCGAGCTGCGAAAAAAGGGGCTCGAAGTAATTGTCGCGGCCGCCGCAGGAAAGTAGGACGAGCTTCGAAGCGTCACGCTCGGCTCGTCCGTGAATCTGGATTAAATAAAGTCGGCACGGCGAACGCCTGCGCCGTGCGGCGCGAGCGCCCAAGCTGCGAGCGCCAGCGAGTGGTTGTCCCTCCCCTCGCTGGCGCTCGCAGCCACGGCGGCGAAACTACAGCACGATATTGTCGATTACCCGCACCTCGTCGACCCAGGCGGCAATCGCGAGCAACGTCTTTCCGGCCACAACCTCACGAACCGGCTCCATCGTGTTCGATTCCACCATGGAGACGTAAATCACCCGGATCTGGCGGTGCTGGCCGAGCAAGTACGTCACCTCGGCGATGATCCGGTCAGGGCTGCGCACCCCCTGGCGGGCCATTTCAGCGGCGCGTTGGAGCGACTCATAGATTGCCGCGGCCTCCTGCCGCTGGCCGGATGTGAGGTGCTGGTTTCGCACCGCGATCGCGAGTCCATCGCTTTCGCGAACGATGGGCGCGACGACGACTTCGGCCGCAAAACACAAATCGGCAATCATCTTGCGGACGACGGCGACCTGCTGCGCGTCACGCTGCCCCATCACGATGAAGTCGGGCCGCACGATGTTGAGCAATTTCGCGGTCCCCGTGGTCACGCCGCGAAAATACGCCGGCCGGGACGGTCCGCACAGCGGTTTGCTGAGATTCTCCTCGGTGACGAACGTGGAATACCCGCGCGGAAACATCTCCTCGACGGCTGGCATGAAAACGAAGTCGACCTTCAACTGCGCGCACAGCGACACGTCGGCGTCCGGCGATTGCGGGTAACCCGAAAAGGTGTCCCTCGGCCCGAAGGCGAGCGGATTCGCGAATACCGACACCACGGTGACCGCCGCGCTCGTTTGCGCGAGGGCGATCAGCGCGGCATGGCCGGCATGCAGGGCGCCGCTGGTCGGCACGAGGGCAATGGTTTTCCCCTGCTGTTTGCACTGCGCGGCCAACGACCGCATTTCGCTCAACGACTCGATTTTTTGCATGACGGACGGCCGGGGCTGGAAACGTGGGCTTGAACAAACCCGACGCCACCGGTTTGTTCAAGTTTTTGCCCGCGCCATTCGCGTTCGCACCACCCACCCGCCATGATCCGCATCAACGAGAACTTCACCAAGCTAAAGGCGTCCTACCTTTTCAGTGACATCGCCAGGCGCGTGTCCGCCTTTGTCGCCGCCAACCCCGCGCGGCCCGTGATCCGCCTCGGCATTGGCGATGTGACCGAACCGCTGCCGCCGGCGTGCGTGGAAGCGCTCCACGCCGGCTCCGAGGAAATGAGCCGGCGCGAGACGTTCAAGGGTTACGGCCCCGAGCAGGGTTACGCGTTTCTGCGGGAGGCGATCGCCCGGCACGACTATGCCGCGCGCGGTTGCCCGATCGAGGCCGACGAGATTTTCGTGTCCGACGGATCGAAGTGCGACTGCGGCAACATCCAGGAAATTTTTGCCCAGGATGTCCGGCTCGCCATCCCGGATCCGGTGTATCCAGTGTATGTCGACACCAATGTCATGGCCGGCCGGACGGGAGCGAACGTCGATGGGCGATACCAGGGCATCACCTACCTCGATTGCACGCCCCAAAACGGTTACGTGCCCAGGGTGCCGGATGCCGCCACGGATCTGATTTATCTCTGTTTCCCCAACAACCCGACCGGCGCGGTGGCCACGAAGGCACAGCTGACCGCGTGGGTGCAGTACGCGCAGAAGAACAATGCGGTGATTCTTTTCGACTCGGCATACGAGGCGTATATCCGCAATCCGGATATCCCCCACTCCATCTACGAAATCGAAGGTGCCCGCGAAGTCGCGATCGAGTTCCGCAGCTTTTCCAAGACCGCGGGATTTACGGGCACGCGCTGCGCCTACACGGTGGTGCCAAAATCGTTGATGGCTGACGACGCCGCCGGCAAGGCGCACGCGCTGCATGCCCTCTGGACGCGCCGGCACACCACGAAATTCAACGGCGTCGCGTATCCAATTCAGAAGGCGGCGGCGGCGATCTACACCGATGCCGGGAAACAGCAGACCCGGGCGCTGATTGATTTCTACCTCGCCAACGCCAGGCTGATCCGCGACGCGATGGGGAAACTCGGGTTTTCGTGCATCGGCGGAGATAACGCGCCGTACATCTGGGTAAACACGGGCCGGGACTCCTGGGAGTTTTTCGATCTGCTGCTGGAACGGGCGCAGGTGGTGTGCACCCCGGGTGCTGGATTCGGAAAATGCGGCGAAGGCCACGTCCGGATCAGCGCCTTCAATTCGCGCGAGCATGTCGTAACGGCGCTGGAGCGGATCGCGCAGGCGCTGAAATAGCAGCGGGTGTCGCCGTGGCACGGGCGGCCCGCCCGTGAAATTCATTGTGTCCAACTGTATGGGCATCCTGCCCAAACTCACTCTCCGGTCATTTACGGCGAGTTGCTGCCGTGCCTGACGATCGCACGCCCGTCCATCCACTCGCTGGCGCTCGCGCCATTACGGGCGGGATAGCCCTGCCCTTTGCCCCACATTTTCAACGTAGCACAGGGCGACTTTGCAGGAGCGGCGACGTCCTCGTCGCCGGACGTGGCAACAGCCACGCCATCCCGGGGCCCTGACGGGCGTAGGGCGACGCTGGCCCCACAATTCTTGCCAAGCACGTCGGCATTCGCACCGGAGCGGCGGCTTTCCTGCCGCCGAAGTACGTTCGGTCGACCGGTCTCGGGCGACTGGAAAGTCGCCCTTCCGGTCAACCGCGCCCTTGGCGCGACGC
>JBBRCR010000132.1:0-17676 GCA_038204695.1 Opitutales bacterium
ATCCCGCGACGCAGCCGGTGCACCAGATATGGTTGACCGAAAGTCCTGATCCAGATCATTGCGTCATCGCGCGCACCAGCCGCCGTCCCCTGTGAGCACGTGCCCGGTGACGTAGGCGGCGGCTCTTCGATCCGCTTGCCATTTACGTCGAGCCGGCCGGGACCGGCCAGAATCAGTTCTGGTGGTGTACCGAGCCGCGCCGACAGTTAGGAAAATCACCTTCGACGCATCCATCGCTCAGTTCCCGATGTTGTCCTTGACGATGCTCTCCCGCGCGTCTCCGGCCTCGATGGCTTTCGCCGCCGGCGGCGCCCCACGATTCACGTCGGTGATGACATTGCTCGTGATCAGCAGTCGACGGCAGCCATTCCTGGCGGTGATCGCGGGGGTGGTGAGGCCGCCGAAGGTGTTTCCGGTGATCGCAATGTCGCTCGTGCCGTCGAGCGTGATGCCGGTCCCGGCGTCGGTCGCCATCGGTTGTTTGCCCGTCGGGGGCCGCTTGTCCTTTCCGCCAATGTAGCTGTTGCTGAAATTATTGCCGGAAATCGTCAGCCGGCCACTGCCCGGTCCCACGCGGATCGAGTCGGCATGGACGAGGGGAAACGTGTTGCCGGTGATCGCACACCCCCAGGCATCCGGCAGGTGCACGCCGCCACCGAGGTGATGCGCAATCGTGTTCGCCGCGATCGTGATGCCATAGCAGTCGCGATCCAGAATGATGGCCGTGCCATTGCACTCCTCGATCATGTTTCCGGATACGATCGAGCCGTAGGTGTTTTCGATCACCACGCCGTGCCGGAGATGATCGTCGAGGTTGTTGCCGGTCATGCACAGATTGAAACTGTCGAGACAGCGCAGCGCATCCTGGTTTTCCTCGAACTGATTCGCGCTCACGACGATGTCGTGACAGACCTCGAGCAGCACGCCCGCGGCCGCGTTGTAGGTGATGATATTCGCGACGAGCCGCGGGTCTTCATAGCAATCCCGCAGCGCAATTCCGTTGCCGCCATTGTGATCAATGGCGACGCCCTGGATGTAGATCTCATCGACTCCCTCCGCGCGAATGCCGTCGCCACTTTCCTTCGAGCCGCTGACGCGAAAGTTCACGAGCGTCACGCGCCAGAGCCGCGCCTTTGCATCACGCGGCGTCTTCACCCGATTCTTGTGCCGCACCAGGATCGCCGGCTCTCCGTTCGCGTTGCGATTGATGAGGTGGGTCGACGTGCCGGTGCCTTCGATTCGAACGTCGCCGTTCGCGATGAGAATGGGGGACGTGACTTCAAAATCGCCGGCGGGAATCCGGACGATGCCACCCGTTGCCGGCAGCGCATCGATGGCCGCCTGGAGGTTGAATGCCGCAGCGGATTCTGCCGCGTGTACGGAAATTCCGCTGAGCGCGAGGAAAGCGAAGATGATAGCACGCATGGGATAATTGGGAAGACCACGCATTCAGCACGGTTGCGCGTTCTAGTCTGCAACAAAACGGCATGCGAAGTGCAGCCCCAACCGATCCCGCCCCGCTTCATTAAGATAACGTCACCGTGAAGTCCGCACCCGTCCACGGCCGCCACGTCACGCTTCCCTTCGCGGTCGTCAGCCAGTCCTCCCGGATGGGGAAGGCGGAGTGGTCATGTGAGGCGCGATCGCCTGCGACATTGACCTGGACCGCGCGCGCGAACATGCGTGCTGCAGTATGCTTCGCAGCCAGCAGCCAGCGTGCCCGATTGGCAGACCGTCGCAAACCTGCGACACCCACCCCCCGCCCGTCAGCGTTGCCAACTACCGTGAGGATCCGCTGTATCCGCGGGTCTGCCGTGCAGTGGATGCGCTCCTGCAACGCGGCATGGTCGTCGCCCCGGTGGACGTTCTGGTCGGCATGGGCGTGCTCTTGCCCCAGCGCCTCGCAGACTGGCGCCGCGGCCGCGTGCCCTACTTGGAGCGCGTCATCAACGGCAACCTCGCGCGGCTCTCGCGGCTGCTGCGGGTAATGCGCTTCCATGCGCACGACCTGAATCTCATGCCCTCGTGGACCGCCTACATGCGCTGGGGCAAGGGACCACGGCAGCGGCTGCTCTTCACCAAGACAGGTGAACCGAAGCTCGAGAAGGCGTACGCAACCCATTTCGTGTGGCCGGGCAAAGGGCCGTTCCATCGGCCTTCATTGAAGGAGAACGAGCGTTGAAGCGTGGCGCCGTCGACTTCGAAAAGCTTCGTGTGGCGTTGCGAGGAGTGAGCCGCGGACGCCTCATGATGATCGCCGAGCGCGCGACTGAGCTCGTGCCGCGGGCGAAGCTGGGCCGGCTGGTCGGCGACATGATTCGGCTCGACGCTCTCGCGGAGGGCGAACGTGGCGCAGCGTCCCTCATCGATCAGGTCAGGAAGTTCCACAAGGCGGGCATGGGCGGCGAGTACTACAACGCCTTCGCGGTTAATTCGAAAAACTTCATGGACGAGTCCAAGGGGACGGAGGCGTTCAAGGCGGAATTCGATCGCCTGCTCACCCAGTGCATCCGCGCGACGGAGAAGAGCCCGAGGGCGCCGCTGCGCGAGGCGTTCGAGCTGCTCTTCGCGCTTCTTCGCCGCATCGACCAGGATCCCGACAGCGTGGTCTTCTTCGCCGACGAAGCAGGCTCACGGCAGATCGGCGTCAACTGGCGCGCCGCGCTTCCCGCCTTCTTCCGGTCCTCACCGAAGGCACTTCTGCCGAGGACTTCGCTCGCGAAGTGGACCGGGTAATCTCGGGTTTCGCGAACTACGAACGGCCCAAGCACCTGGTTGCGGCCCGCCGCGCGGCCAACGCCGAACAGAAGGCCGCGCTGCGACTCCTGCCGGTGCGCCAGGCGCAGTGATGATGGAAAATGCCGTCCCGCCGACTTGATTCGAGAATGGCGGATTGGCCGCTCAGTTTGCGGCACGCCTCATTCGGACCGCCAAGGGTGAACGAAAACCACGCGGCTACCGGCGCTCCAGCTCGATCAGGTGAAACGTCGTGTCAGGTGCCGCTCGAAATTTCCCGGCCACGTCCGCCAGCCGACGTCGTTCTGATCATCCGCCTGCCGGTTCCGCATGCCGCCGCCGAGCGCCTTGTCCGGATCGCCCTGGCGCGCGCCCAACGGGGCGAACGCCTTCGCGATCGCGAGATACCGGTCGCGATTGTTTTTCTCCGCGCGGCCGAATTTCTCCACCGGAAACGCCGTCGTATCCGATGCGTCGAGACCGCGCCGCAGCGCGCAAAATGCCCCGCGGCTGCCGGGCGCGTCGTTTTGTCCGGCGTAGCGGTTGAAAAGCCGCACGCTTTCGCCGAGTGGCTGCGTGGCGAGCGCGTCCGCCGGCACATTCCAGACGTCGAGTTTGCAGTGCAGCGCGAACAGTCCCGACCAGTAGAACGCCTGCGTGGGATTTTTCGCGCTCCAGCCGCACACTTTCCATTCACCGTCCTGCTCGCCGCGCGAAAAGATCGTGGCGCCGCGCGCATGAGCGGCGGCGCGGAACTGTTCCCATCGTTCCAGCCGGTCGATCGTGTCGCTCACGAGATAACCATGACTGAACATGCCCTGCTTCACGCCAAACGCATCGCAGTGCTCGAGCAACCACGCGTTCTCCAGCGGACCATTCGCATCGCCGTTCACAAGCAGCGGCACGCGCAACGTGCCATCGGCGCGCTGAAACGCTCCCTGGTATACGCCCCACGTCTCACGGCGAAACGCGCCCCACTGCTCCTCCGTAATCGCGTAGCGGCGATCGGTGGGAATCCCCTTGTATGGCTGGCCGTCGCCGGTTGAACCTTCGGCCGCCTGCACGAAGACGAGCCGGCTCTTCAGTTCGGGTGGCAGGCTCGCCACGTAATCGCCGAGCGCGCGAATCGCCCGGTGGAAGTTCTCCTTGTAGATCGGGCTGAAGTAATACGGGAACGTCGGCTTCACCTTTTTGCGGAAGGGATCAATTCGTTCCGGCACCTCGACGCGTGGCACGCCGATCTCGTACAGCCATTCCGGGGTCTTCGGAGCGACCCACATCATCAGGTGAACGTAGTGACCGCGTTCACTTGCCGCCGCGAGGGGCGCGCGGATTTCGCGCTCGAATTCAAACTTTCCGCGCCGCGGCTCGAGCTGCGCCCACTGGAACGTGAGTGGCACGCCCTTGATCGGCAGCTCAGCGGCACCGGGAAGTCGCGCCACCGCACCTTCGCCGCCCCACGTGTAAACGCCCCAGGCGTTGGGCGGAATGACCGCCCGTGCCGCCCGCGGCGTCGAATCGGCCGGGTTCGCTGCCGATGCAGACGCGGCGTCTGCCTGGAGGCAGAGGCCGATGGCCAGGACGGCGGGCAGAGCGGAGGAAATCGGACGCATGGGCGGGAGCGTGGGATCAAATCGCGCTGGCTGGAAGCGGATACCAGGCGTTTAACGAAGCGTTTGTGGAACGACGTGAAAACGGGATCGGCGATCGATCGCTGACCGGCATGAAAAAATTCCGAAGACGGTGCTTGATCGCGGAAAAGCAGGCCCTTTACCTTGCGCCGCTTTTGCCTCCGCATACCGTGACCTTCATGAAGATCAAAGCCTATCTCAAACCCCAGTGCGGCTGGTCGAATGGCGTGCGCGCGATCATGCGCAAATACAATCTTCCGTACGAGGACACCGACATCATCAACAATCGCGCGAATTACGCGGAAATGGTGCAGAAATCCGGCCAGCCGCTCTCACCCTGCGTCGAAGTCGACGGTGTGATGCTCGCCGACGTGTCTGGTGAGGAAGTGGAAAACTATTTGCTCAGTAACGATCTGGTGAAGCCGACGGACACGGCGGCCGGCGTACCCACCAACGCTGCCTGCTCGGACGACGAGCACGCCCAAATGGCCACCAAAACGATCCGCTTCTTCTGAGAAACGCGCTGAGAGCACTCCAGACATAACTCGCTCCGGGCCGCTCTCAGGTAAGAGACGGCCCTTTTTTGCGTCCACGCTTCGCGCCCCGCCCACCTTCCTCCCGCTCAACTTTGTCACCTGTGAACACCACGCCCAACGGACCCATCAGCAGCCGCAACGAATGTGAAACGCCGCCCGGCGTTCCGCGCCGTTCACTTGGGCTGCCGCCGAAACAGGGGCTCTATGACCCGTTTTTCGAACACGAGGCCTGCGGCGTCGGCTTCGTCGTCGATATGCACGGCCGCAAGTCGGCGAAAATTCTGCACGACGCCCTCCAGGTCCTGCGGAACCTCGATCACCGCGGCGCATCAGGCGCGGAAGTCAACACGGGCGATGGCGCCGGCGTGCTGATCCAGATGCCGCACAAGTTTTTTGTCGAAGTCTGCCGCTCGTCGCGCATCACGCTGCCGGAAGCCGGCCAGTACGGCTGCGGCATGGTGTTTCTCCCGCGCAACCCGACGGTCCGCCGGAAGCTCGAGGAGAAGTTCGAGCAGATGGTGCAATCCGAGAGCCAGGTGTTTCTCGGCTGGCGCACGGTGCCCACGAACAGTGCGCCACTCGGCGACACCGCGCTTTCGTGCGAGCCGTTCGTGCGGCAGGCGTTCATCGGACGAGGCGCCAACGTGGCCGACGACATGGCGTTTGAGCGTAAGCTCTACGTCCTGCGGAAGCGCGCCTATTCCGAGATCCGCACCTCGACCCTCGCGGGCGCCGAGTATTGGTACATCGTCAGCCTTTCGTTCAAGACGCTCGTCTACAAAGGCATGCTGACGACCGAGCAGGTGGATCAATATTTTCCCGACCTGAAGCACCCGGCGATGGAGACGGCGCTCGCGCTGGTTCACTCGCGTTTCTCGACCAATACGTTTCCCAGCTGGGAGCGCGCGCACCCGTACCGGTACCTGGCGCACAACGGCGAAATCAACACGCTGCGCGGAAACATGAACTGGATGCATGCGCGCCAGTCGCTCTTCCAGAGCGAGCTGTTTGGCGAGGACATGCCCAAGATTCTCCCGATCATCAACCCGAACGGGTCGGACTCGGCGATGTTCGACAACACGCTCGAGCTGCTGGTGCTGGCCGGGCGGCCGCTCGCGCATGCGATGATGATGATGATCCCCGAACCGTGGTCCAACCACGAGTCGATGGACGACGATCGGCGCGCGTTCTACCAGTATCATTCCTGCCTGATGGAGCCGTGGGACGGCCCCGCGTCGATCGCGTTCACCGATGGCAAGCAGATGGGGGCGATCCTCGACCGCAACGGCCTGCGGCCTTCGCGCTACTACGTGACGAAGGATGGCCTCGTGATCATGGCGTCGGAGGCCGGCGTGCTCGACATTCCGCCGGATCAGGTGGTGCAGAAGGGCGGGTTGCGGCCCGGTCGTATGTTCCTCGTGGATACCGAGCAGGGCCGGATCATCGAGGACGAGGAAATCAAGCGGATGGTTTCCACGGCGCAACCGTATCGTCAGTGGCTGAACGAGCATCTCGTCCACCTGGGCGATCTGCCGGAGGCGCCGAAAATCGAACCCCCGGATCACGAGACGCTGCTTCAGCGGCAGATGGCGTTTGGCTACACGTTCGAGGATGAGCGCGTGATCATCACGCCGATGGCGAAGGATGGCGTGGAGGCGATTGGCTCGATGGGCAATGATGCCGCGCTGGCCGTGCTCTCGAACAAGCCGCGGCTGCTGTACGACTATTTCAAGCAGCTCTTCGCGCAGGTGACGAATCCGCCGATCGACTCGATCCGCGAGGAGATGGTGACCTCGGCGGAGACCCGGCTCGGTTCCGAGGGCAATCTGCTCAACCCGGACCCGACCGCGTGCCGCCGCGTCGAATTGAAGTGGCCGATCCTCACCAACGAGGAGTTCGCCAAGATCCGCCGGACGAATCTGCCCGGCCTGCGCATGGGCGTGCTGCCGATCATGTTTCGGGTTACGCGCGGTGAGCGGGGCCTGGCGAAATCCATGGAGGAACTCTCCATCATGGCGCGGCGCATGATCGAGGAGGAGGAGATCAACGTCATCATCCTCAGCGATCGCGGCGTGACGCGGGACTATGCTCCCATTCCGGCGCTGCTGGCGATTGGCGGGCTGCACCATTATCTCATTCGCGAAGGTCTGCGCACGCGGGTCTCGCTGGTGCTCGAGACAGGCGAGGCGCGCGAGGTGCACCATTTCGCGCTGCTGATTGGCTATGGCGCTTCGGCGATCAATCCGTATGTGGCGTTCGAGACGATCGACGACATGATCCGCGAAGGTCTGCTCACGGGCATCGACCATAAAAAGGCCTGCCAGAATTTTGTGAAGGCTGGCGCCAAGGGCGTGATCAAGGTCATGTCGAAGATGGGCATCTCCGCGATCCAGAGCTACCGCGGCGCGCAGGTGTTCGAGGCGCTCGGGCTGCGGCAGGACGTGATCGATCATTACTTCACCTGGACGCCCTCGCGCGTCGGCGGCATTGGGCTCGATGTGATCGCGCAGGAGGTGCTGATGCGGCACCGTGCGGCGTATCCAGAAAGGCCCGTGAACGGCCACGTGCTGCCCGCGGGCGGATTGTACCAGTGGCGCGCCACCGGCGAATCGCACCTGTTCACGCCGGAATCCGTGCACGCGTTGCAAAAAGCGGTGCGCACGAACAGCAAGCCCGCCTATCAGGCTTACGCGAAGTTGATCAACGAGCAGGGGAGAAATCTCTGCACGCTGCGGTCGCTCCTCGAGTTCAAGGACGGCACCACGCCGGTTCCGATCGAGGAAGTCGAATCGGTCGAGGCTATCATGAAGCGCTTCAAGACCGGCGCCATGTCCTATGGCTCCATCTCGCAGGAGGCGCACGAGACGCTCGCCATCGCGATGAACCGCATCGGCGGCAAGTCGAACACGGGTGAAGGCGGCGAGGATCCGGCGCGCTACACGTGGACGAACGAAAAGGGCGACTCGAAGAACTCGGCCATCAAGCAGGTGGCGTCGGGCCGCTTCGGCGTCACGAGCGAGTACCTCGTCAACGCGAAGGAACTCCAGATCAAGATGGCACAGGGCGCGAAGCCCGGCGAGGGCGGCCAGTTGCCCGGCAGCAAGGTGTATCCCTGGATCGCGAAGACCCGCGGCACGACCGCAGGCGTGGGTCTGATTTCGCCACCGCCGCACCACGACATCTACTCAATCGAAGACCTGGCCGAGCTGATCCACGATCTGAAGAACGGCAATCATCACGCGCGCATTTCCGTGAAGCTCGTGGCCGAGGTGGGCGTGGGCACGGTCGCGGCGGGTGTCGCCAAGGCGCATGCCGACGTTGTACTTATATCCGGATACGACGGCGGCACGGGCGCTTCCCCGCAGACGTCGCTCCAGCATGCGGGGCTCCCGTGGGAGCTCGGACTGGCCGAGACGCACCAGACCCTCGTGCTGAACAACCTGCGCTCGCGCATCGCCGTCGAAACCGACGGCCAGCTGAAGACGGGCCGCGATGTCATGATCGCCGCGCTCCTCGGCGCCGAGGAATTCGGCTTCGCGACGGCGCCGCTCGTGGCGACCGGCTGCATCATCATGCGGGTGTGCCATCTGAACACGTGTCCCACGGGCGTGGCCACGCAGGATCCACAGTTGCGGGCGAAGTTCACCGGCCAGCCGGAGCACGTGGTCAACTTCATGCGCTTCATTGCCGAGGACGTGCGGGAACGCATGGCTGCGCTCGGCTTCCGCACAATTGATGAAATGATCGGCCGCGTGGATCGACTCGAACCGCGCAAGGCGGTCGATCACTGGAAGGCGAAGGGGCTCGATTTTTCGAACATCCTCTACCAGCCGGACGTGGGACCGGAGATCGGCCGCTTCTGCCAGATGAAGCAGGACCATGGCATCGACCGGTCTCTCGATGTGACCACGCTGCTGGACATTTGCCGCCCGGCGATTGAGCGGCGCGAGAAGGTCAAGGCCGAGCTGCCGATCCGCAACGTTCACCGCGTCATCGGTACGGTCACCTCGGGTGAGATCACGCGTCGCCACGGTGCCGCGGGGCTGCCGGAGGACACCATTCAGATCAAGTTCAACGGTTCCGCGGGCCAGAGCTTCGGTGCGTTTGTGACCCGCGGCATGACGCTATCGATCGAGGGCGACGCGAACGATTATTTCGGCAAGGGGCTGTCGGGCGGAAAGCTCATCATCTATCCCCCCGCGAACGCTCCGTTCAAGGCCGAGGAGAACATGGTCATCGGCAACGTCGCGCTGTACGGCGCGTCAGCCGGCGAAGTGTACATCCGCGGCATGGCGGGCGAGCGCTTCGCGGTCCGCAACTCGGGGGTGTCGGCGGTCGTCGAGGCCATTGGCGACAACGGCTGCGAATACATGACCGGCGGCAACGTGGTCGTGCTCGGCCGCGCGGGCCGGAATTTCGGCGCCGGCATGTCGGGCGGCATCGGCTACATCCTCGATGAGGCCGGCGATTTCGCGAAACGCGTCAACCCCCAGATGGTGGGCGTTGAAAAGCTCGAGGACGCGCGCGAAATTGCGATGGTGCGCGGAATGATCGAACGCCACCTGGCCTACACGCAGAGCGTCCGCGCCAAAATGATCCTGGACCAGTGGGACCAGTTTGTCCCCCAGTTCGTCAAGGTGATGCCGAAGGACTACAAGCGCATGCTCGCCTGCATCGAGCGCGCGAAGGCCCAGGGGCTCACCGGCGACGAGGCCATCATGGCGGCATTCGAAGAAAACGCCCGCGACCTCTCGCGCGTCGGCGGAAATTAAAGCCACCCAGACGCGTTCCAGCGCCTGCAAGGGCTCCGGCGGCCACGGCCGCGCCCTCCACCCTCCACTTCACTTTCCCTCCTCACTCCCCCCATGGGTAAACCTACCGGCTTCATCGAATATCTGCGCGAACTGCCCGTCGACCGCACGCCCGTCGAGCGGCTGCGCGACTGGAAGGAATTCCATCATCACATGGATGAGAAAAAGCTCCGCCAGCAGGGGGCTCGCTGCATGGATTGTGGTATTCCCTTTTGCCATACGGGAAAGCTGATCAGCGGCATGGCAAGCGGCTGCCCAATCAACAACCTCATCCCCGAGTGGAACGATCTCATCTATCGCGGGCTCTGGAAAGAGGCGCTCGACCGGCTGCACCGCACGAACAACTTTCCGGATTTCACCGGCCGCGTCTGCCCGGCACCCTGCGAAGGCTCCTGCGTGCTGGGAATCAATGCGCCGCCCGTCACAATCAAGAACATCGAGGCCGCGATCATCGATCGCGGCTGGGATGAGGGCTGGGTCGTGCCGGAGGCGCCGAAGGTCCGGACGGGCAAGAAAGTCGCCGTGATTGGTTCGGGTCCGGCGGGACTTTCGGCGGCCGCGCAGCTAAATCGCGCGGGACACACCGTGACGGTGTTCGAGCGCGCCGACCGGCCAGGTGGTCTGCTCATGTACGGCATTCCGAACATGAAGCTCGACAAGAGGGAGGTTGTGCTGCGCCGGATCACCTTGCTCGAAAAGGAGGGCATCCGATTCATCTGCAACGCGCACGTCGGCGAGAACGTGGAGCCGCAGATGTTCCTGAACGAATTCGACGCGACCGTCCTCTGCACGGGCGCCACCCAGCCGCGCGATCTGCCGATCGAGGGCCGCCAGCTCAAGGGCGTGCACTTCGCGATGGAGTTCCTCACCGAAAACACCAGGGCACTTCTCAACGGGGGGGCGGAACATTGTCCAATTCATGCGAAGGGGAAGGACGTCGTGGTGATTGGCGGCGGCGACACCGGCACGGACTGCGTGGGGACCTCGATGCGCCATGGCTGCAAGAGCCTCGTGCAGATCGAGATTCTGCCGAAGCCGCCGCTCGAGCGAGCCGCGGACAATCCATGGCCGGAGTGGCCGAAGACGTACAAGCTGGATTATGGCCAGGAGGAAGCGGCCGCGAAGTTCGGCGCCGATCCGCGCGTGTATCTCACGACGGTGAAGAAGTTCGTCGGCGACGAGCAGGGCGGACTGAAGGAGATCGTCACGGTCGAAATCAAATGGGAGCGGAACGAGAAGGGCGCGTTCATCCCGAAGGAAGTTCCCGGCACTGAGAAGACGCGTCCCGCGCAGCTCGCGCTGCTCGCGATGGGTTTCCTCGGGCCCGAACAGCCGTTGCTCAGGGAGATAAACGTCGACACGGACCCGCGCTCGAACATCAAGGCCGAGCACGAAAAATACACGACGAGCATCAAGGGGGTGTTCGCCGCCGGCGACTGCCGTCGCGGCCAGAGTCTGGTCGTGTGGGCGATCAACGAGGGCCGCGGCGCCGCGCGCGAGTGCGATCGGTTTTTGATGGGCTACACGGATCTGCCCTGAGCGGGAAATTTCTCCCGGCGGCAGCGCCGCAACCAAACCCAAGCCTTTTACAGGAGGTCGCGGAGGTAGCAGAGGGGAGGACGAAGACATGGAAGACGGGGAAGAGAATAAGACGCGGAAGATTCCGAAGTCTTCCGAGTCTCGCGTTCTTCCATGTCTCGCGTTCTTCAGCCAGCACACCTTGTGCCCGCGTTCGCCCGGAATGCCCCGAAGCGGAGCGAGTCGCTATTCCGTGGCTGCAAGCGCCAGCGAGTGGATTCTCATTTTGTAAATCGTCCTCCCTCCACTCGCTGGCGCTCGTAGCCACGAATTTATCCGGCCGCTCTCATGTCGGCCAGCGAATGCCGCAGCCGCTTGCGCGCTCGGTGTATCCGGTTTTCAACTGCCTTGCGGGTCGCGCCGACGACCGCGGCAATCTCGGCGTGCGACAACTGCTCGTATTCAAAAAGCACAATCGCCTCGCGCAAATCCACGGGCAGCGCGGCGATGGCCGCCCGCACCGCGTCTGCTTGCTCCGCGCGCTCCGCCGCCGTCGCAGCCGTGGCGGTCTGACTCCCCCAATCGGTCCACTCATCGAGCGAAACTTCCGGCCGGCTTCGCCACCACCGCAACCGGTTGCGGGCGAGATTCACCGCGATGGCGAAAATCCAGGGACGGAATTCGGCGGCGGGATTGAACTTCTCCCGCTGTTGCCAGACGCGCACGAAGGTTTCCTGCGCCAGGTCGTCAGCCTCGCGGGCGTTCAGCACCAGCCGGCCGATGACCGCTTTGACGGGACGCTCCCACCGTTGCATGAGCGCGCCCAGGGCCGGTTCATCTCCGGTCTGTACGCGACGCATCAGCGCCGAATCTTCACCCGAAGTGGTCGTCGCGTCCGTTTCGGCCGCCATGTGTCAGTGGCGATGCTGCCGGTTCAGCTGGAGATCAGGCGGTGCCTGATGATCAAAATCGCTGATCTTTGGCAAAACGAGCGCGAGGTAACGCTGGCCCGCTTCGGGTGACATATGCGCAGCGCACTGCCGCACATGCGTCGCGATCGCCGACTCGCAGACTAGCCGCAGTTCCTCTGCGCGACGGTCGGCCGCGGCCAGCGCAGCGGCGTCTCCGGGCGTTTTCTGCTGCAGCGCGCTCCGGGCGCGAGTCGCGTTTTGAATGTCACGGCAATGATCCTCACACACGACGGAATAGGAGTCGTGGAGCTTCTTGATCGCGTCGAACTGCGCAGGGGTGAGATGGAAGTCCGTTCGCAGCCACTCCATGGCGTCGCCTTGGGCGAGCGCCTGCTGCACCGCCGGATCGCTGGAGGCGCGAAAGCTGATGAAGCCAGCCACCGACGCGATCGCTGCAACCAGTGCGAGCGTGGCAAGCAGATATTTCATCGCTCAGGGGCGCAGCTTCGCCAGCACGCGCGGATCGAGATTTCCGAGATAGGAAACCACCATTTGCTCGCGGCGTGCGTCAAGGTTGGCCTGCGCGACGGTGTGGCCGGTCCAACCTGCGGCCACTACCGCGAAGGCAGCCGCGACTGACCAGCCGACGAGATGAGCACGGACGTAGCCGCCCCACGATGAGCGCGAGCGGATGCGCTGCCAGACCAAGGGCCGGAAGTTTGGGTCGGACGGAGGACTCACGCGCCAGGAGGCGAGTGTTCGCGAAAGCGGATCGCAGGGATCGGGTGGATGCATGGCTTGAGTACTCACAATAAACCCAGCGGCGGAAAAACCCCCGAATTTTTTTTTGAGGGTTTCGGGGTGCTCGCGGTTATAGCCCGTGAACATTCAACCATGCATACTAAAATTCCCTTTTCCACGTTTGTGCTGGCGGCGGCCATCTTCGTTGGCGGCCCGGCATTTGCCCAGCACGAACATCACCAGCCTGCCGCCACGACGCCGTCTGCGGCTGCGGCAGGCAAGTTAATCCCGGTTACGCCCAAAGAAGCGGCGTGGGCCGAAAACGCGCGTAAAAACTACCCGGTCGACGTGTGTGTGGCGTCCGGCGAAAAGCTCGGCAGCATGGGCAAGTCGCCCGAGTACATCTACCGCGTGGACGGCAAGCCCGACCGCCTGGTGGTCCTGTGCTGTGATGGCTGCGAGGAGGACTTCAAGAAGGAGCCCGCGAGGTATCTCGCGATGCTCGATGACGCCGCGAAGAGCCGCCCGCCGGCAAAGAAGGCGGGCGGCCACGACGCGCATAAGTCGCCTTAAACTCCATGCATCTGCGTCTCCTGCTCCGCGCGGTCGTGGCGAGTACCCTGTGCGGTCCGGCCGTCCTGACCGCAGCCGAAAACGACTCCGCCAGCTTCCTGCGCACCATCGCCGATTCACCGGCGCTCAAGGCAGCAGCGCGGCGCACGTCGGCGGCGCGCGAGCGGGTCGGGTCCGCCGGGCGGCTGCCGGATCCGGAGGTCGAGGGCATGGGTTCGCGCATGGTGGGACCCATGGACGAGCGGAGCACGATGTGGGAAGTCAACGTCCGGCAGCCGCTGCCGAAACGCGGTGAGCGTGCGGCCGGCCGCGATCGTGCGCGCGCCGGAGTTGCCATGGCCGAGGCGGACTACGCGTTGATGGCGGGCGAGATTGCGGCCGACACCGCCATGGCCCTCGCGGAAGCGGCCGGCGCCGAGGCGCGCATCCGGATTCTGGAGACGCAAATCGGACGACTCGATGCCGTTCTCCGCAGTATCGAGGTCCGGCTTGCCGCCGGCACCGGCGGGAGGATGGCGGATCGATTAACCGTCCAAACGCGCGTCGCTTCGATGCAGCTGATGATCGAGGAGGAGCGGCGGATGGCGGCCGATGCGCTGGCCGATGCTCGCGCGCGGCTCGGTCTCGCGCCGGACGCGCCGCTGCCGGCCTTCGCCGCACCGACGGCCGCGCAGATTAAAGTGGACGAGGCGGCCGGGCTGCGACTCGCGGCGGCGCGCGCCGACGAGGCGAACGCGATGGCCAGGATGGCCCGGGCGTCCGCCAACCCGATGACCGCGATTGGTGTTCGTTTTGAACGCGAACGGAAAGCCATGGGTAACGATGACACGGTCGGGCTCGCTTTCATGTCGGAGATTCCCTGGCGCAGCCGGCAGTACGCTCGGGCCGACGTCCGCGCCGCCGAGGCGGAGCGCGCCGCGGCGCAGTCGGACGGAACGGCGGCGCGCTATCGCATTTCAGCCGCATTGACCCGCGTGGATCGCGCCGAGCGGCTCGCCGCCACGGCGCGCCGGCTCAGCGAGGAGACGCGCGGCCGGCTCGACGCCGAATACGATGCGATGGTTCGCGCCGCCGGAGCGGGCGGCGGCATGGGCGAGTCGACGGTGCTGCAAACGGTCGAACTGCTCGAGAAGGGCACCGACACCGAGTTGCAGGTCATCCGTGCCGACACGGCGGTGCGCACTGCGCGCGCGGAACTCTGGCGCTATGTGCCCGCCGATCAATTTACGAACTGAATCAATCACTGCGTCCCATATCCATTCCCATGACTCGTAACATCTACATCTTTCTCGGTACATTCGTGACTGGTGCGCTCGCGGCGCTCGTCGTTCGCGCCGCGGTTTTCAAGCCGCATGCGAACGCGGAAGCTCGGCCGTCCGGCGGTGGCGACTACGCCGCGCAGGTGAGTAATCCGCTGACGCCGGCGTCATCCAAGAACGCGAACTTGACCGCTGCGTCCGCTCCTGCGGCGAGCAAGCCATCTGCCGTCGAAGCCGCATCTTCCGATCCGCACGCCGATCATGGCGCCGCCGCCGCCGCACCGGCATCGTCCGACGCACACGCCAATCATGGCGCGGCCAGAGCGGAACCGGCATCAACCGATGCCGACGGCATTCATGGCGCGGCTGTCTCCAAACCAGCGGGCACGCCCGTGAACACCGTCTGCGCGATCTGCGGCATGGACGTCGATCCGAGTTTGCCGACCGCGGAATACAAGGGGCAAACGATTGGCTTCGGCTGCAAGATGTGCCCCGCGAAGTTCAAGGCCGACCCGGACCGCTACGGACCGATGTATTTGAAAAATGAAGTCGCGAAACGCTAGGTCTTTCAGATTTCAGATCTCAGATCTCAGATCTCAGATCTCAGATCTCAGATCTCAGATCTCAGATCTCAGATCTCAGATCTCAGATCTCAGATCTCAGATCTCAACTCCGGCCTTAATCTCAAATTGCAGATTTCAAGATCTCAAATTTCAGATCTCAGATCTGAAATCTGAAATCTGAAATCGCAATTCGCGCAGCTAGCCCAGCCTAGCCGCCAGTCAACTCCATGCGCTCTCCTCCTGCTGTTCTCATTGCCGCCGCCGGTCTGCTCGCCGGCGCAGGGCTCATCACTCTGCTGCCGGAAGCCGCGCTTTTTTCCGGCCCGGATCGGCATGGGCACGCGGACGATGCCGTACCGGGCGAGCGCTGGGCCTGCCCGATGATGGACTTCATCGGCAACAAACCGGGCAACTGCCCGGTGTGCGGAATGAAGATGACCAGGGTGACCGCGGGCGAACTCACGCGCGAGCAGCAGCGCCGGATGGACGTCCAGCTCGCGAGCGTCACTCAGGGCCCCGCTCGTGCATTGATTCGTGGATACGGCGCGGTCCGTTATGATGATCGCACCCTCCAGGTCGTGATCCCGCGGATCAGTGGCCGCATCGTGAAGCGGCACGGCTCCGCCCAGCATGTCGGCACGATGGTGAAGGCCGGCAACCCGGTGGTTGACCTTTACAGCCCGGAGGCGTTTGCCGCGCAGGGCGATCTGGCTGCCGCCGTGAAACTCGGCGATCAGCCAACGATTCGCGCTCTGACCAACCGGTTCGAGCGGTGGAATCTGGCCGGCGTCGCCCGCGCGATTCTCGAGGGCGGCGCGCCGCGCGACACCGTCACGATCACGAGCCCCTTTGCTGGACGCGTGGTGCTCGCACTGGACGGTGAGACTGACGCCATGACGGCGCGACTGCCGCAAGTCGGCCAGGAAGTCATGGCCGATGCCGTGTTGCTGCGGCTCGTCGACCCGCATGCCTACATGTTGGTGGTACACGTGCCGGAAACCCGCGCGCGCTGGCTGCGGGTCGGCCAGCGTGCGCAGCTCGCCTCCGACGATCGCGGTGAACTGCCGGAGGTCGAAGCCACCATTTCCTGGCTCGCTCCCGAACTGAATCTGGAGATTCGCGCCCGCGAGGTTCACATCCATCTCCGTGATCCGAAGGAGCGGCTGCTGCCCGGCAGTCTGATCGATGCGCGTTTTGAGTCCACGCTCACGCCGGACTTCGAAGTCGCCGATGCAACGAAGCCGGAGACCTGGGGCCAGTTTCCACTCGTGCCGAAAACCGCCGTGCTCTCCACGGGCGTCCGCCATGTGGCGTGGCGTGTCGCCGAACGGCAGCGCGACGGCCGCCTGCGGTTCGAACTCGCGCCCTTGGCGCTCGGTCCGCGGTTGGAGGATGAGTCGGGCAACGATGTGTATGTCGTGCGTGCAGGTTTGAAGCCCGGCGATGAGGTGGCAACGCAGGGCGTGTTCCTGATCGACAGCCAGGCGCAACTCGCCGGCACGCCCAGCCTGCTGTTTCCCCAAGGTGCCGTCTCGGCCGCCGCCGCTCCCGCGCATCAACATTAGCGCGGCGCTCCGCGTCGAAAACCGATTTCCATGCTCTCGTTTTTCATCCGCAACACCTTCCTCACCCTCGGGGCGGCGCTCGCGCTCGCCATCGCCGGGTTCTGGGGCTGGCGGAACGTGCCGGTCGACGCGATTCCTGATCTGAGCGACAACCAGGTGATCGTGTGGGCCGAGTGGCCGGGGAAGAGTCCGCAGGACATGGACCAACAGGTCACCTCGCGGCTCGCGCGCGAGCTCCAAGGGCTGCCTGGCGTGCAGACGGTGCGCGGGATGTCGCTCTATGGCGCGAGCTACATCTATGTGATCTTCGAGGAGCGCCGCGATTTGTACGAGTGTCGCACGCGCGTGCTGGAGCGGCTCTCGCAGTTGCAGGGGATCCTGCCGGCGGGTGTCAACCCGCGGCTCGGCCCCGATGCCACCGCGATGGGCCAGGTGTACGCGTTCACCCTGCAAGGGCCGCCCGACATCGAGAAAAAGCGTTATATACTCGATCAGATTGTGGTGCCTGCGCTGCGGGCGGTGCCCGGCGTCGCCGAAGTGGCGCCGGCGGGCGGCGTGGTGCGCGAATACCAGATCGATGTCGATTCCACGCGGCTGGAGGAGCAGGGCATCACGCTCGATATGCTGATGATGGCAGTGCAGCAGGCCGGCCGCGACGTCGGCGCCATGAGCATCGAGCAGACGGGCGTTGAAACGATGATCCGCGGCATCGGATTTATTCGCTCCGTCGCTGACGTGGAAAATATCGTCATCCGCGGCGATCGGCTGAAAGGCGCGGGACTGCGGCTCGGCGACATGGCGGAAGTCCGGCTCGGCGGCCAGTTCCGCCAGG